>NZ_BAAJYT010000365.1:0-2807 GCF_057541515.1 Acidovorax sp. KNOB132 | reverse complement strand
GGGAAGGGTCGGCCATGCGGTCGCGGTGCGGCAACGGCGAAGCGTCAGCCGATCAGGTCGAGGCCGGCCGCGTCGGCCAGCGCATCGCCCACGCCGCCCTGCTGCTGGCGCACGAGCTGCCCGGCCACCTGGTCCACGCCGCCCTTGATGTGCAGGGTGACCGATTCGAGCTTCATGCGGTATTCGCTCACGCGGGCGAACGGGCGGTAGAACCCGAGCGTGACGACGGTGAGCAGGATGTTCTTGAGCCGCAGCCCCACGTAGCGGCCCGCGCGCAGGTCGCACTTGAAGCGGGCCATGTGGCTCACGCCGATGTTGTTCCACATGAGCTGGAACATGCGCGCTTCGCGGAAGGCGCGCGCGGGGGCCGATGCGAGCAGGAACACCACGAAGAACAGGATGAAGCCCAGCACGATGAACACGAACAGCCACATCCCCATGCGCTGCGTGGAGTTGGCCAGCAGCGCCCACGAGCCCTTCAGCGCCGCGGCGATGACGGCGCCCAGCACGGCCGACGACAGGAGGAACACCAGCACGGTGGCGACCCAGACCTTGACGAAGTCCACGTACTCCGGCTTCCAGCGGCCGGGCTCGGCGCCGATCTGCGAGCGCAGCACGAGCAGGCTGCGGTAGTTGTATTCGAGGCGGATGAAGCACAGCACGATGAGCACCAGGCCCACGGCCAGCAGGCCCCACATGGGCCCCGTCACCTTCGGCAGGTTGCGCCCGCCGGCCGGCAACTGCGCCTCGGGCGCCAGGGCCTGCAGACCGAAGAACACCGCCAGGCCCACCAGGGCGATGGCGAACACCGGCCAGCTGGCCTGGTAGACCTCGCGCCAGTTGGCGTTGAACTGCAGACGCAGCCCCTTCCAGCGCGTGTTGGCCAGGCGAAAGCGCATGGCGCTGCCCCAGATCAGCGGGGCGAGGAGGGCGCCGCCGATCAGGAACAGGCCCACGGTGGCGTCCTGCCCCGTGCGCACGGCGATCTGGTAGGCGGCGGTGAGGCCCAGCAGCACGACGAAGCCGAAGACCATGCGGCGCTGCTGCGCGGTGAATTCGAGGGGGCTGCCGGCCACCAGGGTATGGCCGTAGAAGTACTGCGCGGTGCGCCGGCGGGCCCAGGGCGTGTACAGGCCGAGCGTGAGGATGCCCAGCAGCACGTTCACGATCCACACCCGGAAGTACTCGCCCCCGCTGCCGGTGAAGACCAAGGCATGCGGTTCGATGCCGTGCGATGTGAAGGTGGAAGACACCCTGTCTGCGGGTGGTGGGGTCATGTCCATGGGCTGCTCTCCTCGGTGCCGCGGAGTGTAGCGCAGCCCCTGGGGCATCGGTGGCCTGTCCATCGGCCTGTAGCGCAATACCAACTTGCGGTGGCAGCTACTGATTTTGTAGCGTTTGCGGTGGCGCCGCGCGCGGCGGGGCGCCCGCCGGCATCAGAACTTTTCCCACGGCTGCAGGTAGCGCCACTGGCCCTCGGGCACCTTGGCCAGCGGCACGCGGCCCAGGCGGATGCGCTTGATGGCCACGACCGACAGGCCCACGGCCTCGCACATGGCCGGGATCTGCCCGGGGCGGATGCCCTTGAGCGCAAAGCGCAGGCGCGTCTCGTTCTGCCAGCTCACCTTGATGGGCGGCAGCGGTCGGCCGTTGAAGCTCAGGCCGTGGCAGAGCTTTTTCAGGCCGCTGTCGGACAGCGTGCCCTGCACCTCGACGATGCATTCCTGCTCCAGCGATTCGATGTCCTCGGCCAGCTTGCGGGCGATGCGCGCATCCTGCGTGTAGACGACCAGGCCGCTTGCGGGCGTGGGCAGCGGGGTGAAGCATTCGAGCGCACGGAAGTGCCGCTGCAGCACGCGCGTGCCGCTGGCGTCGTCGGCCGCGTGCGAGGCCGCGCCGAGCAGGGTGAGCGCCGAGGGCTCCCCCTGGCTGCGGCTGCCGTGGCTTCCATGGCGGCCTGGGCCTGCCGGCGCCGCGCCGACCGGGCCCTGCGGTGTGCCCGGGCCGCCCAGTCCCGCTTCGTAGCCCACGGGCTTGTGCAGCAGCAGGGTCACCGGGGTCAGCTCCATCAGGTTGGCATCCTGGTCCATGGCCACCGCCTGGTGCGGCGAGACGCGGGCGCCGGGCGCCTCGACCACGCGGCCGTCCACGCGGACCCAGCCGCCCTCGATGTATTGCTCGGCCGTGCTGCGCGAGCAGCCCAGTTGTTCGGCCACGCGCTTGGCGAGGCGGATGTGTTCGCGGTTGGGATCAGACATGGCCGGGCTCCAGGGAAAGGTTCAGTGCGCGGATGCGCTCGACATGGGCCAGCAGCGAGCGCCGGGCCACCGGCCACATGCGCTCGGGCACATCGCCGTAGGCGTGGCGCACCCAGTCGTCCGGGCTGCCATCGGGAAAGGCCCGCATCGCGGCCAGCACCTTGGCCTCGCGCGCCAGGCGGTGGGCCTTGAGGCCGGCGATGGCGCCGCGCGCATCGCCCAGCACGTAGCCGTGCGCGGGCAGGATGAACTGCACGCCGTGCCGCTCGCACAGCGCATCGAGCCGGTCGAGCGAGTCGAGGTAGTCGGCCATGTTGCCGTCCGGCGGGTCCACCACCGTGGTGCTGCCGTTCAGGATGTGGTCGCCGCTGAAAAGCAGGCCGTCTTCGACCAGCAGCAGGCACAGGTGGTTGGCCGCGTGGCCGGGGGTGTGCACCACCTCCAGCGTGTGCGTGACTTCGCCCTCGGGCGACGGGCCGGCCAGCACGAGCCGCTCGCCCTGCGCCAGTGCGCGCTCGGGCACGAAGTGGCTGGCCGCGCGCGCGGTGG
>NZ_BAAJYT010000364.1:0-2822 GCF_057541515.1 Acidovorax sp. KNOB132 | reverse complement strand
GCATGGGGTACTGCGCCTCGTCCAGGCGCCCGGGCGCTTCCGCATGGCCGTGGCACAGCACGAACTGCACGCGCCGCTGCAGCGCCAGGTCTTCGCACGCCCGGGAGCTGTCCGACATGGTCTGGATGGGCCCCAGGCGCAGCTGCGCCTCCAGCTGGCCCAGCCAGCGCGGAAAGAAGGTGAGCGAGAGCACGTGCGTGGCCGCAAAGCGCAGGCTGGCGGCTGCCGTGTCGTGCGCGGCGCGCGCCTTGATGCGCGCGGCCTCCAGGTTGGCCAGCAGGGTTTCCATCAGTGGCAGAAAGCGCTGCCCCGCCGCCGTGAGGGCGGCCGGGTGCGCGCTGCGGTCGAACAGCTCCACGCCCACCCATTCCTCCAGCGCGCGGATGTGGCGGCTGAACGCGGGCTGGGCGATGGCCCGGGCCTCGGCGGCGCGCGAGAAATTGCCGCACTCGGCCAGGGCCAGGAAGTCTTCCAGCCATTCGAGATCGAGGGGGCGGTTGCCAGGTCCCATGGGCGTCGTGTTCCGTGCAGATAGATGTATGCGATTCGGGTATTGGACGGTGCGGGGCCCTCGCCGGAAGATCCGCTGCGTTGTCGTTCCCCTGCACCCATAACGGAGACCTTGAATGCCTTCCATCGCGAATTATCGCGGGATCATCCCCGCCATCTCGTGCCCCTTCACCCCCGACCACCGCATCGACGAGCCCGCCCTGCGCAAGCTCGCCGCCTGGCTGGCCGGCCACGAGGGCGTGGTGGCCATCATGACCAACGGGCACACCGGCGAGGTGTTTTCCCTCACCCCCGCCGAGCGCGCCGAGGTCACCCGCATCGTGGCCGACGAACTGAAGGGCCGCACGCCCGTCATCTCCTCCATCGTCTGCGAGGGCCTGGCCGAGGCCGCCGAACATGCCCGCGCCGCCCAGGCCGCCGGCGCCGTGGCGCTGGATGTCATGCCGCCCCACCACTGGCTGCGCTTTGGCTTCACGCCGGGCCATGCGCTGCAGTATTTCGAGGCCATCCACCGGGCCGCGCCGGGCCTGGACCTGGTGTGCCACGTGTACCCGGCGTGGACGCGCGCCTCGTACTCGTCGCAGCTGCTGGCCGAGCTCGCCCGGCTGCCCTACCTGCAGGCCTTCAAGGTGGGGCAGCGCGACATGAACAAGTACGCCCGCGACATCCAGGCGATCCGCGAGGCCGACGCCTCCAAGGCCATCCTCACCTGCCACGACGAATACCTGCTGGCCTCGATGGTGCAGGGCGTCGATGGCGCGCTGGTGGGCTTCGCCACCTTCATCCCGCAGCTCATCATCGATCTGTGGAACGCCGTGAAGGCCGGCGACCTGAAAAAAGCCATGGCCGTGCAGGCCGTCATCACGCCGCTCAAGGACGCGGTGTACGGCGGCGGCGAGCCCACGGGCGAGGCCCATGCGCGCATGAAGGGCGGCATGTACCTGGCCGGCGTGATCGACGACGCCACCGTGCGCCCGCCCACCGAGGCGCCCAACGCCCAGGAGGTCGAGGCCCTGCGCGCCGCCGTCCGGCAGGCGGGCCTGCTGCAGCGCTGATCTGCGGGTGCCATGACAAGACGGGCCGCACCGCACGGCCCGCACCGGACATTCTCGACCCCATAAAGACAGGAGACACGCCATGCAACGCAAGCCATTCCTTCGCGCCGTCCTCGGCGCCCTCGCGCTCACCGCCGCCGCCAGCGGCTTCGCGCAGACCTACCCGAACAAGCCGGTGCGCGTGGTGATCCCGTTCCCGCCGGGCGGCACGCTGGACGCCGTGGGCCGCATGCTGGCGCAAAAGCTCGGCGAGCAGACCGGGCAGAGCTTCGTGATCGACAACAAGCCCGGCGGCAGCGGCGTGATCGGCGGCGACGCGGTCGCCAAGGCCGCGGCGGACGGCTACACGCTGCTGTTCAGCGCCTCCACCTTCACGACCGCGCCGATGACGCTCAAATCGGTGCCGTTCAGCGTCACGCAGGACTTCGCACCCGTGGCGCTGGTGGCCAAGGCGCCCCTGTCGGTGGCGGTCAACAAGGACCTGCCGGTGACCGACATCAAATCCCTGCTGGGCTACGCCAGGAGCCACCCGGGCAAGATGACCTTCGCCGTGGGCTCCATCGGCTCGGCGGGGCATCTCTCGACCGAACTGCTGAAACGGGCCGGCAAGATCGACTACCTCATCGTGCCCTACAAGGGCACGGCGCCGGCCTTCCAGGACCTGATCGGGGGGCAGATCGACGGCTTCATCGACCCCATCCTCGGCTCGCTCCAGTACCACAAGAGCGGCATGCTCAAGGTGGTGGCCGTGACCTCCGCCCAGCGCGTGCCCAACCTGCCCGACGTGCCCACGGTGGCCGAGACCCTTCCCGGCTTCGAGTTCTACAGCTGGTACGGCCTGTGGGCCCCGGCCAAGACGCCGCCCGCGCTGGTGCAGCGCCTGAACGCCGAGGTGAACAAGGCCCTGGCCGGCGACATGGCCCAGAAGCTCAAGGACCAGGGGCTGCTCGTCACGCCGGGCAGCGTGGACGACTTCGCCAGGTTCCAGCGCGCCGACATGGAGCGCTCCCAGAAGATCGTGACCGAGGGCAACATCCGTGCGGAATGACGGCACGCCGCTCCCAGGCGCCCATGCCGCCGTCACCGGCAGCAGCAGCGGCATCGGCCGCGCCATCGCCGAGTCGCTGCTGGCCGCGGGCTGGCACGTGAGCGGGCTGGACGTGGCCGCGCCGGCCATCGAACACGCCGCGTTCACGCCCGTGGCCGTCGATCTGGCCGATGGCGAAGACATCGCCCGTGCCGCCGCAGGGCTGCAGG
>NZ_BAAJYT010000363.1:0-2829 GCF_057541515.1 Acidovorax sp. KNOB132 | reverse complement strand
CCCGAGTGGAAAGCTGGACCGCAAGGCGCTGCCTGCGCCAGAGGTACAAAGCGCCGTTGCTTATGCGGCACCGCGCACACCGACGGAGAAGGCACTCGCGGACCTGTGGGCCGAGACACTGCATCTGCCCCGTGTCGGCATTCACGACAACTTCTTCGAGTTGGGCGGGCATTCTCTGATGATCGTGCAGTTGATCTCGATGATCCGGCAGCAGTTCCTGATCGATCTGCCCCTGGACACCTTGTTCCAGGTCTCCACCATTGCGGGGCTGGCGGAGCGGCTGGACCAGGAGGCGGTGGCGCGGCCGCGCCTGGCACCGATGCCTCGCCCGGCGCGGATTCCGCTGTCGTCCGCACAACATCGCCTGTGGCTCATGAACCAGCTGGATGGTGCCAATCCGGCCTACAACATGCCCTTGGCGTTACGCTTGTCCGGCATGCTAGACCGCGTGGCGCTGCACGTCGCCTTGGGCGATCTGGTGCAGCGCCATGAGAGTTTGCGCACGATCTACCCGCATGAGGCGGGGCTGCCATACCAACAGATCCTTGACGGTGCCGACGCCCACCCACCCGTGATTGAGGCGGAGGTCTGCGAAGACGATTTGCCTGCGCAGTTGCACGCGGCGGCCCGCCACGCCTTCGACCTGTGCCATTCGATGCCTTTGCGGGTCTCGCTGTTCCGGCTGGCCGAGGACGAGCATGTGCTGTTGCTGCTCACCCACCACATCGCAGGCGATGGTGCTTCGCTGCTGCCATTGGCGCGGGACCTGAGCGTGGCCTACGCCGCGCGTTGCAGCCGCCAGACTCCAGATTGGGAGCCGCTGCCGCTCCAGTACGCTGACTACGCACTGTGGCAGCAGGCGCTGCTGGGCAGCGAAGACGATCCCGATAGCCTGGCCGGCCGGCAGCGCAGGTTCTGGCATGACGCGCTGCGCGACCTGCCTGAGCAAATGGCATTGCCTGTCGACCGTCCCCGCCCCCTGGTGCCCAGCCACCGTGGCGACGTGGTCCCGCTGCACATACCGGCTGCGGTCCATGAACGCATGCTGCAGCTGGCCCGAGACGGGCAAGCCAGCGTTTTCATGGTGCTCCAGGCTGCCTTGGCCGCGTTGCTGAGCCGCTTGGGGGCTGGCGACGACATCGTGATCGGCAGCCCGGTCGCGGGGCGCAGTGACCACGCCCTGGATGGGCTGATCGGCTGTTTCGTTAACACGCTCGTTTTGCGTACCGATACGTCGGGCCAGCCAGGGTTGCGCGAACTGATTGCGCGTGTGCGTGCCACCAATCTGTCGGCCTATGCGAACCAGGATTTTCCTTACGACCGCCTGGTGGAGTTGCTGCGGCCGGGGCGCTCGCGGTCCAATCTGCCGCTGTTTCAGGTCATGCTGGGATTCCAGAACAGCAGCCGGTTGTCATTCAGTCTTCCGGGGCTGTCGATCACGCCGCAGCCTGTGGCCGTGGACACTGCCAAATTCGATCTGTCCTTCATCCTGACGGAGCAACGCCATCACGATGGCCTGCCCGGTGGGATCTCGGGTGGCATTCAATACAGCACCGATCTGTTCGACAGGTCCACCGTGGAGTCCCTGGCGGTCCGGCTGGTAAGCTGGCTGGAACAGGCGTGCGACACCCCGGACGAGGCGATGGGCCGCATCGACATCCTGCATCCCCAGGAGCGCCGCCGTTTGTTGCAGGAGTGGAGCGGCTTCGAGCGCCCCTTGGTTACCAAGACCATTGCCTCGATGGTTGAGGGCCACGCCAGCCGGCGACCCCAGGCACCTGCGGTGATTCTGGATGGCACCACGATCCGCTATGGCGAGCTCGACACACGGGCCAACCGCCTGGCCCACCTGCTGCAGGCACGGGGCGTGGCTGCTGGGTCCATCGTCGCGACGGTGCTGCCGCGCTCGCTCGATCTGGTCGTAGCGCACCTGGCCATCGTCAAGGCGGGGGCAGCTTACCTGCCCCTCGATCCGAACCATCTGGCAGGACGCAGTGCGCTGGTGTTTCAAGAGGCCGCTCCCACCGCCGTCCTTACGCACGAAGCGTTGCTGCCGAGGCTGAGCGATGTGGCCCATTGCATGGCGCTTGACAGCGACCTGACGGTTGCGGCCCTGGCGATCCAGTCGGACAGCCGCCCAGGCGGTTGGGGCGCTGCGCGACACCATGATGGCCCTCACGCGCAGGAGGCGGCATACCTCATTTATACGTCGGGCTCCACCGGAACCCCGAAGGGGGTCGTGGTGCCGCACGCAGGCCTTCACTCCCTGGCCGCTTCCATGGCCGAGCAGATGGACATTGGGCAGGACGCCCGCGTACTGCAGTTTTCTTCCAGTGGTTTCGATGCGTCGGTGATGGACCTGTTGATGGCCTTTCACGTTGGCGCGGCGCTGGTGTTGCCCGGGCCTGCGCCATGGCTGGGACAGGATCTGGCGCAGGGGCTGGTTCGCCAGTCGATCAGCCATGCCCTGATTCCGCCTGCCGCGCTGGCTTCGGTGCCGCCCGGCGAATTTCCAGCGCTGCGCACGCTGGTGGTCGGTGGCGATGTGTGCCCGCCCGCGCTCGCAGCGCAGTGGGCGACAGGGCGCCGCATGATCAACGCCTACGGCCCGACGGAGATCACGATCTGCGCGAGCCTGAGCGAGCCCATGCAGGCCGGGACCGTGCCATCGATCGGGCAACCGATCTGCAACACGCATATGTACGTGCTGGACGGAGACCTTCAGCCGGTGCCCGTGGGGGTGACGGCGAGTTGTACATCGCGGGCATGGCCTGGCGCGGGCTACCTGGGCCGCCCGGTGCTGAGCGCAGAGCGCTTTGTGGCCAATCC
>NZ_BAAJYT010000362.1:0-2833 GCF_057541515.1 Acidovorax sp. KNOB132 | reverse complement strand
TGAGTGCGCCGCCGGGCGCAACTCCCGGCCCCGAAACGTAACTTATCAGCAATCAACCAAAAATTAGCACCCACCCCATCGGTCAGCCCAACCAAAGTCAAAGTTAACCAAAAATCACGCCATGACTCAAACCCAATCCACCTGCCCCTACTGCGGCGTAGGCTGCGGCGTGATCATCGAATCCACCGGCCCCCAGATCACCGGCGTGAGAGGCGACCCCACCCACCCCGCCAACTTCGGCCGCCTGTGCACCAAGGGCTCCACCCTCCACCTCACCGCCGCCAGCCCCGTCACCCTCCAGACAAGGCTCCTCACCCCCCAGCACCGCCCCCAGCGCGGCGACGAACCCCAGCCCATCGCCTGGGAAGCAGCCCTCGACACCGCCGCACAAAAATTCGCCGACACCATCGCCCGGCACGGCCCCGACGCCGTCGGCTTCTACGTCTCCGGCCAGCTCCTCACCGAGGACTACTACGTCTTCAACAAGCTCGCCAAGGGCCTGGTCGGCACCAACAACATCGACACCAACTCGCGCCTGTGCATGAGCAGCGCCGTGGCGGGCTACAAAACCACACTCGGCGCCGACGCCCCGCCCACCTGCTACGACGACGTGCAGCACGCGCAGTGCCTCTTCATCGTGGGCAGCAACACCGCGTGGGCGCACCCCATCCTGTTTCGCCGCATCGAGGACGCCAAGGCCGCCAACCCGGGCATGAAGATCATCGTGGCGACCCGCGCCGCACCGAGACCGCCGGGCTGGCCGACCTGTTCCTGCCCATCCAGCCGGGCAGCGACGTCATGCTGTTCCACGGCATGCTGCACCTCATGCTGTGGGAAGGCTGGGTGGACAGCGCCTACATCGCCGCGCACACCACCGGCTTCGACGCGCTCAAGGCCCTGGTGCGCGACTGCACGCCCGCCCGCGTGGCCGAGGTGTGCGGCATCAGCGAGGCGGATCTGGCCACCGCCGCGCGCTGGTTTGCCGGTGTGGGTGCCGGTGCAAGTGCCGGCGCCAGTGCCGCGCGCCAGCCCACGCTCAGCCTTTACTGCCAGGGCCTGAACCAGAGCACCAGCGGCACGGCCAAGAACGCCGCCCTCATCAACCTGCACCTGGCCACGGGACAGATCGGCCGACCGGGCGCGGGGCCGTTCTCGCTCACCGGGCAGCCCAACGCCATGGGCGGGCGCGAGGTGGGGGGACTGGCCAACCTGCTGTCGGCCCACCGCGACCTGGCCAACCCGCAGCACCGTGCCGAAGTGGCCGCGCTGTGGGGCGTGCCCGAGGTGCCGGGCACGCCCGGCAAGACCGCCGTGGAGATGTTCCAGGCCGCGGCCGACGGCGAGATCCGGGCGCTGTGGATCGCCTGCACCAACCCGGCGCAGAGCCTGCCCGACCAGGCCACCGTGCGCCGCGCGCTGGAGCGCGCCGAGTTCGTGGTGGTGCAGGAGGCCTTCGCCACCACCGCCACCGCGCAGTACGCCGACCTGCTGCTGCCCGCCACCACCTGGGGCGAGAAGACCGGCACGGTGACCAACAGCGAGCGCCGCATCTCCCGCGTGCGCCCTGCGGTGCCCGCGCCCGGCGACACGCGCCACGACTGGGCCATCGCCGTGCAGTTCGCCCACCGGCTGGAGGCGCGGCTGCGCCCGGGGCGGCCCACGCTGTTTCCGTACGCCACCGGGGACGGCGAGGCCGAGCGCGGCGCCGAGGCCGTGTGGAACGAGCACCGCGAGAGCACGCGCGGGCGCGACCTGGACATCACCGGCCTGTCGTGGGCGCTGCTCGATGCCCAGGGCCCGCAGCAGTGGCCCTGCCCGGCCGGCGCCGCCGAAAAAAACCGATGCCGATGCCGATGCCGACCCTTCGGCCCCGCCCCGCCCGCTGGGCAAAGCGCGCCTGTACGAAGACGGCGTGTTCCCCACCGCCGACGGCCGCGCGCGCTTCGCCGCCAACGCCTGGCAGCCCGTGGCCGAGCCGCGCCAGGCGCGCTACCCGTTCAGCCTGACCACCGGCCGCCTGCGCGACCAGTGGCACGGCATGAGCCGCACCGGCACGCTGGGCCGCCTGTTCGGCCACGTGGCCGAGCCCAGCGTGCAGATGCACCCGCAGGACATGGCGCGCCGCCAGCTGGCCGAGGGCGACCTGGTGCACGTCACCAGCGCGCGCGGCACCGTCGTGGTGCCGGTGCAGGGCAGCACCGACGTGGGCCTGTCGCAGGCCTTCATCGCCATGCACTGGGGCAGCGAATACCTGAGCGGGCAGTCGTCCACCGGCACGCCGCTGGCGGGCGTGAACGCGCTCACCACGCCGGCCTTCTGCCCCACCTCCAAGCAGCCCGAACTCAAGCACACCGCCGTCAAGATCCTGAAGGCCGAGCTGCCCTGGCGGCTGCTCGCCATGGCCTGGCTGCCGGCCGACAGCGCCCTGGCCGCGCGCGAGGCGCTGGCCGCGCTGATGCCCGCCCTGCCCTTCGCCAGTTGCGTGCCGTTCAGCAACAACGCGCCCCTGGCCGGCCCGCAGCGCGAACGCCACGGCGTGCTGCTGCGCGCCGCTGGCCACGAGCCCGCGCCCGATGCGCTGATCGAACGCATCGAGGCCCTGCTGGGCCTGGACACCCCCGACACCCTGCGCTACGCCGACCGCCGCCAGGGCCAGCGCCGCGCGCTGCGCCTGGAGCGCCAGGGCGGCGACACCCTGCTGGCCGGCATGCTGCTGGCCGGCGACACCCGGGCGGAGGCCTGGCTCAAGACCCTGCTGCAGGAAGAGCTGCCCGCGCAAGGCTACGGCCGCCTGCTGCTCGTGCCCGGCGGCCAGGCGCCCTCCGGCGCGCAG
>NZ_BAAJYT010000361.1:0-2866 GCF_057541515.1 Acidovorax sp. KNOB132 | reverse complement strand
CGTGCGCAAGCCAGCGCCCCCTGCGCCCGCGCCATCGATGCCCGTTGCGCAGGAAGCGCCGCCGATGCCCCCGGGCGAGGCCTCGGCCACGGCAGAGGCTCCCGCCGCAGACACTACGGCCATGGCATCGGCTGGAACCGCCGTGCCGGAGGGCGCGGCCTCCGAGACAGCCACAGCGCCCGAGCAGGCCGCCTCCGCTGCGTCCAGCCCCGCATCGGCCGCAGCCGCCTCGCCCACCGCAGCGGCATCTTCCCCCACCGACAGCGCCCAGGACAGCAGCGCCGGCGTGGACATTCGACCGCCCGGCGCCGGCGCCAACACGGCCAGCACCACGCCGCCGCCCGCCCGCCTGCCCGATCCGGTGCGCCTGGAGTTCGAGGTGAGCGGCCAGGCCAAGAAGTTCAACTACCGCGCCAGTGCCGAACTGCTGTGGCGCCACGATGGCGCCCGCTACGAGGCCCGGCAGGAGATCAAGGCCTTCCTGATCGGCGCGCGCTCGCAGACCAGCACCGGGCAGGTGACCGCCAGCGGCCTGCAGCCGGAACGCTTCGGCGACAAGGCCCGCAGCGAGCAGGCCGCGCATTTCAACTTCGGCCAGGGGCGCGTGACCTTCAGCGCCAACACGCCGCAGGCCGCCATCGGCGCCGGCGCGCAGGACCGCCTGAGCGTGTTCATCCAGCTGGGCGCCCTGCTGGCCGCCGCCCCCGAGCGCTATCCCGACGGCACCCAGATCACCCTGACCACCGTGGGCGCGCGCTACGCCGACCGCTGGACCTTCACCGTGGAAGGCACCGAGATGCTGGACCTGCCCCGCGGCGCCACCCCCGCGCTCAAGCTGCAGCGCCTGCCGCGCAAGGAATACGACCAGAAGGCCGAGCTGTGGCTCGCGCCGTCGCTGGGCTTTCTGCCGGCGCGCATCCGCATCACGCAGTCCAACGGCGACTTCGCCGACCTGCGCCTGAGCGCCAACGCACCGCCCTGATCGCGGCTTGCGGCGCGGCGAACCGCCCGAGAACCTGTGCGGTTTCGCCCACATGGGCGTGGGACAGTGCGGTTACTTCGCGGATCAGGCCGCCCGCGCACAGGATTCATGAAATACTGTTTTCACGCAGCCGGCGGGTTTTCACCGACCGCCAAAAGCGCCAGGGCTTGAACTTAGCGACCTGGGTGGCCATCTGACAGCAACACACCGACAGAGGAACACCATGCACATGCTCTATGACTCCGAAACCTTCGTGGTGGTCCACATGCAGCCGGATGCCGCCGCGGACGGCGCCCCCAAAGGCTGGCCCACCCCGCCCCAGTTGGCGCGCCACGGCTTCGAAATCGTGGACAAGCGCTCCGGCAAGGAGGTGTACCTGGACGGCTCGTGGGCCGAAATGTTCCAGCAGCAGATCCTGGCCTGGCAGCGCGACACCCCCACTCAGGAAGAAGTCGAGGACACGCTGGACGGCTACGTGGGGCTGGCGCAAAACCCGGTGGTGGTGCACTGACGAACCTTGCATCGCCCACACCATCCCACGGCCACGGGGATGGGCTCCGTGGCTCCTTCCTTTTTAGGCAAGTCATTGACATGAATGGCGTCTGCCACTGGGGCACTCATTTTCAAGTCGTGTCAGCCCAGGCACACTCCATGGGGCAGCGCGGCTAGCCGGCCGGCTTCGTCGCCGGGTAAATCCACCGATACAACGGCGCCACCAGCAGCAGCACGGCGATCAGCCGGCACACCTGGAAGGCCGTCACCACCGGCACGCCCAACTGCAGCACCTTGGCGGTGATCGACATCTCGGCGATGCCGCCGGGGGCCGAGGCCAGCACCATCGTCACCCAGTGCAGCCCGGTGGCCTGGGACAGCGCCACCGCGAACAGGGCGCACACGGCGAGCAGCACCAGCGTGCCGATCGCCACCGAGCCCAGCCAGCGCGGCGCGGTGTGCAGAAAGCCGGGGCGAAAACGCACCCCCAGGCTGACGCCGATCACCAGCTGCGCGGCGTTGACGAGCGCCTGCGGCACGGCCGACAGCGTGATGCCCGCCATGGCCAGGCCCATCGAGACCAGCAGCGCGCCCATGAACCAGGGATTGGCGCGGCCCAGGCGATCCATCGCCAGCGCGCCCAGGCCGGTGAGGCCGGCCAGCAGCGCCAGGCCCTGCACGTCCACCACGCGCACGGCGGGCGGCAGCAGGTCCAGGCCGTGCAGGCCACTGAACTGCAAAGCGAACGGAATGGTCACCGTCACGATCACCAGCCGCAGGCTGTGGCTGGCGGCCACGAGGTCGGTGCGGGCCTGCTCGCGCTCGGCCAGCAGGGTCATCTCCGAGGCCGCGCCGATGGCGCCCGAGAAATAGCTGGTCGCGCGCACCACCGGCGCCGGGACGCCCGGCAGGTGCGGCGCGTGCACGCGGTACAGCCATGCGCCGAACAGCCAGCCCCCGAACAGCGCCCACGCCACGCCCAGCGCGATCACCCACCACAGCCTCGCCACCAGCGTGGTGACCTGCGGCGTGAAATACAAACCCAGCACCGCACCCAGGGTCCACTGCCCGGCATTGCGAAGGCGCCGCGAACTGGCCGTGGGCACGCCCGAGATGGACAGCAGCGCGGTGGCGACCAGCGGGCCGATCATCCAGGGCAGCGGCGTGTGCAGGGCCAGACACACCACCGCGGCCGCCAGGGCCAGGGCCAGGGTGAGAAGAATGCGGGCAGGTGGAAAAGAGAGCATCGGCGGGCGCGGAACGGCGAAATCCAGGGGAAGGGAAAGTATCGCCCGCGCGGCACCGGCCCCCTTCCCGCTGCCAGGATTGCGATGGAAAAAGGCCGAATGCCCTAGTACTCATTGCCCTTGATGCTATTTATTTAATAGCAAA
>NZ_BAAJYT010000360.1:0-2879 GCF_057541515.1 Acidovorax sp. KNOB132 | reverse complement strand
GGGGGAATGCGGCGGGCGCGGGGCCGCGCCGGCCCCGCGTGGCTCAGTACCGGTTCGGGTTGTCCGGGCGGCGGTCCTGGCGGTTGGGCACGCCGTCGCCGTCGCGGTCCCAGCCGCCGCGGCGCATCTCCCAGCGGCCGTCGTGCTGCACCCAGGCCGGCTGGCGGTAGACATAGCCGGGGCGGGCGCGGACCCAGTGGCCGGCCACCCAGACATGGCGATGGCCGCGCCATTCCCAATGGCCCGTCTCCCACACCATGCCGCGGCGCGGGGGCGGCACGGCTTCCCGGCGGGGCGGGGGCGGTGCCTGGTACTGCACCATCACGGGTCCGGGCTGCTGGTACACCGGTCCGCCAGACTGCACGATCACGGTGGCACTGGTGGCCGCCCGTGCCACGGTGGTGACGGAGCCCATCGCGGCGAGGGCCAGCGTGGCGGCGGTGAGGGCAATGGTCTTGCGGGTCATGACGATCTCCTTTGGAAAAGCGCTGTGTGTTTTTTTCAGCACCTCCATCGTGATCCTCCAACGTCAAGCCGGTGTCGCCGCAGCGCGAAGTGTTGTGACCGGGTGTTTCCGGCCGGGCAGGGGCGAGCGCCCGCGCCTTACCGGGCGGCGTAGCGCGCCAGCAGGGTGCGCACGATGCGCCGGTGGAACGGAACGACCAGCGCCATGTAGACCCGGCCCAGCGTGTTGTGCACATGCACCACGGTGCTCAGGGCGATGCGGGGCGGCCCCTCCGCCGGTTGCCGCTTGGTCAGCGACACCTGCACGTCGAGGTGGCGGTCGTCCTGGCCCATGACCACTTCGTCCTCGGCCAGGTGCCGGATCCGGAAGATGCCCACGCGGTCGCCCACCCGGTAGCTGGCGGCGTCGCGCAGCGGGTGGGCGGCATCGCCACCGAGCGCTCCCAGGTCCTTCAGGCCTGCCAGCCGCACCAGCCGGTTGCGCAGCGCCATGAGCCGGTTCGTCCAGCCGGGCACGTGGGCCAGGGTGGACAGCCAGGCCTGCAGCGCGTTGCCCGCGGGCTCGGGGTCGGTGGCTTCATAGCTGTCGGCGAAGTAGGCACCGGGCAGCGCCGATGCAATGGCGCTGCCGGGTGGCACCGCGACGGCGGTGATTGTTGGAGGATGGGGCATGGGGTGCATCGGGTGCTGGGGCGGTGGGCTGGAAACGAAGGGCAGCGCGGCTCAGCGCCGCATGCTGGTGAACACGTCGAACTCCCAGCTGCGCAGCGCCAGCAGGACGGTGTAGCCCTCGCGTTCGCGCTCGGGCATGCGCTGGTCGGCCAGGTGCTGCTGCGCGAAATCGTGCGCCACGCGCTGCATGCGCTCCCAGAAGGCCGGCGCCAGGCTGCGGCTGATCGCACCGTGCACCAGCAGCACGCCTTCGCCCGGGCCGTCGAAGCTGCCGGCGAAATAGTCGAGCAGCGCATGGTCGCGAAAGTAGTGCATCACCGGGCCATGGGAGCGCCAGCGGAAGGTCTTGGCGAGCTTGAGGCGGTAGCGGTTCAGGGGGCGCAGTTCGATGATGCCGATGCGGTCGAGCTGCGCGAGGTACTTCACGCCCTCGGCCTCGCTCAGGCGGTAGGTGGTCACGATCTGCTCCAGGGTCCACTGGCTCAGCACGCAGATGGCCATGAGCATCAGCTTCTTGTCGGCCACCACGGCCGTTTCCTGCGCCTGGCTCAGTTCCTTGAGCAAGGGCTGGCTGTCGGCCACGCGCCGCGCCAGGTCGGCGAAGTCGAGGGCCAGCGCCCGGCAGATCGCATCGATGCGCGACAGCGGCATGTCGCCCTTGGCCAGCATGCGCTTGACGCTGGACTCGGCCATGCCCAGGGCCTGGGCCAGGTCCGCATAGGTCATCTGCGCGGATTTGAGTTCCTTCTTGAGGGCGGCAACGAGGTCGGCGGTGGTGCTCATGGGTATCGATTATGGATACCCGGCGTGGCTGGCGATGGGCCTGGGCGCGTTTCGTGCGCCCTGGTGTGGCCAGGGTGGAGAGACTGCGTTCCAGTCCCCTTCCCGTCCCCCGTTCCATCCCGCTGCCTTCCGGAGTTTCGTCCATGCCGTTGTCCACCCGTTCTTTTTCCCGCGCCTTCCTCTCGCGTCCGGCCCCGGCCGAATGGGCCTTGTATGGCGCCCTGGCGGTGCTGGCCGCCGTGGGCGCCTGGGGCCCGCAGGTGGCGGCGGACCCGCACCAGCATGCCTTTGCCGACCAGCGCACGCTGTGGGGCATCGCGCATGCGATGAACGTGCTCACCAACCTGCCGTTCGCCCTCATTGGGCTGCTGGGCGTGCGGCGCCTGGTGCAGTGGGTGCGCAGCGGCAAGGCTGGCGGGTGCGGCGAGGGGGTGGTGCAGGCGGCCGGCACCGGCCGCACCACCACGGCGGTGATGGCGGCGATCTTCTTCTCGGGTTTGCTGCTCACGGCCGGCGCCTCGGCGCTGTACCACGCGGTGCCGCACGACATCACGCTGCTGTGGGACCGCATGGGCATGCTGGTGGCCTTCACCGGGCTGCTGGGCCTGGCGGTCGATGGGCGCATGGGTGCGCGGCCCGCCTGGGTGCTGGCCTGTGTGGTGCCGCTGGCGGGCGCGTTGTCGCTGCGGGCCTGGGGCATGGCGGGGCAGGTGCTGCCCTGGGGCGTGCTGCAGGGCGGGGGCATGCTGCTGGTCGCGGCGCTGGCGATGGTGCCGGCGCGGTCCAGCCGGCCGCCCCTGTCGCTGGTGGCCGTGATCGGCTGGTATGCCCTGGCCAAGCTGCTGGAGCTGGGCGACCACGCGGTGTTCGGCTGGACGGGCGGCTGGGTGTCGGGCCACAGCCTCAAGCACGTGGCGGCGGCCCTGGCCGCATGGCCGGTGATCGCAGCGCTGGCACCG
>NZ_BAAJYT010000359.1:0-2896 GCF_057541515.1 Acidovorax sp. KNOB132 | reverse complement strand
CGATCTTCACGCCCTTGGGGTCCACGCCCGCCGCCTGCAGCGCCACCAGCGTGTGGAAGTGCGTGGTCGAGACGAACGGCAGGCCGATCTTCTTGCCCTTCAAGTCCGCCAGCTGCTTCACGCCCGAGCCGTTGCGGGCCACCAGGGCCTCGGCCTCATGGATTTCGTCCAGGATCCAGAACACCTCGATGGGCACGCCCTGCGACAGCGCCGAGGCGAACGGCGAAGACCCCGCCTCGCCGATGTGGATCGCACCGGAGGCCAGTGCGCGCACCACCTCGGCCCCGCTGCCCAGCTTGCGGTAGGTGACCTGGTAGCCCGTGCGCTTTTCGACCTCCCGGGTCTCCTGCGCATAGCGCCACGGCACGACCATGTCCTGGTAGCCGATCACCACCTCCTTCTTGCCCTGCGCCCCGGCCGCCGCGCAGAACAAGGTGGCGCCCAGCAGGGCGGAAAGGCCGCGCACGGCGGCCCTGCGGGTGGCGGAGAACGGGGATTGCATGGGGGGTTCCTTGGAGCAAAAGAGAGGGGCACCCGCAACGGGCAGCCCCTGGGGCGCAGGGTGCGCGGGCCGGGCCGTCGATGGGCCCTTGCGCAAAATTCTAGGAACCGGCCCCCGCGCCGCATGCGCCCGTTTCGCGCATCGATATCCGGAAAACGCATCAGCGCGCTGCCGCACGCCTGCGGCGCGCGGGGGGCGCCGCCGCCGCTAGCACAGTCGGCAAATCCTTGGGGTCGCCAGTGCACTGCAGCCTTCCGGAAATGGCGGTAAGTTCGTGTCCCTGGCTTGGAACGGGCCCGGCCCCGCGCCACCCCGGAGCCCAGGCCCCGTTTTTTCCTGTCCCTCCAAAGAAAGCACCCTGTCATGACGACTCTCTTCGATCCGGTCCAGGCCGGCGATCTGCACCTGGCCAACCGCATTGCCATGGCGCCGCTCACGCGCAACCGCTCGCCCGAGGCCATCCCGAAGGACATCACGGCCACCTACTACGCCCAGCGCGCCACCGCGGGCCTGCTCATCACCGAAGCCACCGCCATCAGCCACCAGGGCCAGGGCTATGCCGACGTGCCGGGCCTGTACGGCACCGAGCAGCTCGATGGCTGGAAGCGCGTGACCGAGGCCGTGCACGCACGCGGCGGCAAGATCGTGACCCAGCTGTGGCACGTGGGCCGCATCTCGCACAACGACCTGCAGCCGGACGGCGGCAAGCCCGTGGCCCCATCGGCCATCACCGCCAAGTCCAAGACCTACCTGGTGGACCGCGCGACCGGCAAGGGCCAGTTCGTGCCCACGTCCGAGCCCCGCGCGCTCGATGCGGGCGAGCTGCCCGGCATCGTGCACGACTACGCCGCCGCCGCGCGCAACGCGGTCGAGACGGCGGGCTTCGACGGTGTGGAGATCCACGGGGCCAACGGCTACCTGCTGGACCAGTTCCTCAAGACCGGAGCCAACCAGCGCACGGACGACTACGGCGGCAGCATCGAAAACCGCGCCCGCCTGCTGCTGGAGGCCACGCGCGCCGCGGTCGATGCCATCGGCGGCGGCAAGGTGGGCATCCGCCTGTCGCCCGTGACGCCGGCCAACGACATCGCCGATGCCGACCCGCAGCCCCTGTTCGACTACGTGATCCGCCAGCTCGCACCACTGGGCCTAGCCTACATCCATGTGATCGAAGGCGCCACCGGCGGTCCGCGCGAAGTGGAAGGCCGCCCCTTCGACTACGCCGCGCTCAAGGCCGCCTACCGCGCGGCCGGCGGCAAGGGCGCGTGGATGGTGAACAACGCCTACGACGGCGCCCTCGCCACCCAGGCGGTGGCCAGCGGCGATGCCGACATCGTCGCCTTCGGCAAGCCCTTCATCTCCAACCCGGACCTGGTCGAGCGCCTGCGCCAGAACGCACCGCTCAACGCATGGGACCAAAGCACGTTCTACGGCGGCGGCGAGAAGGGCTACACCGACTATCCCACGCTGGCGGAAAAGGCCGCCTGACGCGCGCCGCAGCGTAAAGTGCCCGCTGGCACGGCCCGCCACGGCTCCGAAGGCCCGGCGGGCTTTTTTTCGTCCCCCTTTTTTTCACGGCACCTTCCCCATGGTCACCTGCTACCTGCGCTACGTCATCGACCCCCACCAGCTCGCCGAATTCGAGCACTACGGCAAGCTCTGGATCCCGCTGGTGGAGAAATTCGGCGGCCAGCACCACGGCTATTTCCTGCCGTCCGAAGGCGCGAACAACATCGCGCTGGCGCTGTTCACCTTTCCCTCGCTGGCGGCGTACGAGACCTACCGCGCGCAGTCGATGCAGGACCCGGAATGCCTCGCCGCCTTCCGCTACGCGCAGGAAACGCGCTGCATCCTGAGCTACGAGCGCAGCTTCTTCCGGCCCGTCTTCGAATGAGTCAAGGGCGCCGGGCGGCCTGGAGCACCGGTCACCCCGCGAACACCAGCCGCACGCGCAGGCCTTCGTCCTGCGGCCCAGGCTCCAGCGCCAGGCGCACGCCCAGCAGTTCGGCGTAGCGCGCCACGATGGCGAGCCCCAGGCCCGCGCCCTGCCCCAGGCGCTCGCCCTCGCGGCCCTGGGCCCAGCGCTGCAGAAGGTTGGTGCGCTGCGCGGCCGACAGGCCCGGGCCGTTGTCGACCACGGCCAGCACGGTCGCTTCGCGGCCATCGGCCGTGGCCTCGCGCGAGATTTCCACGGTCACGCGGGGCCGCGTGCCGGCGCCCGGGCGGCCGTAGCGCAGGGCGTTGTCGATCAGGTTGCCCAGCACCCCTTCGATGAGCAGCGGCTGGCCCTGCACGACCACGGGCTGGTCCAGGCCGGTGGCGCCCAGGTCCACGCCCGCCGCATCGGCGCGGGGCAGAAAGCGCAGCACGGCGTCGCGCGCCAGCTCGTCCAGG
>NZ_BAAJYT010000358.1:0-2910 GCF_057541515.1 Acidovorax sp. KNOB132 | reverse complement strand
CCGCCCGCAGCGAGCCGGCGGGCGTGGAGGTGTTCCACTGGTGGGTGGCGGGCGGCGAGCGCGCCAGCATGGACGCGATCCGCGACTTCACGCGCCAGCGGGACCTGGCTTGGAAGGAAGACTTCTCGCCCGGCAGCGGCACCGCGCGCTACACCGACGTGCTGGCGGCCCGCGTGCGCGCGGGGCGGGTGCCCACCGCCGCGCAGATGATCGGCTACGAGATCCACGAATGGGCGCGGCGCGGGCTGCTGGACAACCTGAACGACGTCGCCGCGCGCGAGGAATGGGACGAGGTCGTCCCCAACGAGATCCAGCAGCTCTCCAAATGGCAGGGCCAGTGGGTGGCGGCCCCGTTCAACGCGCATTCCACCAATTGGCTCTGGGTCAACCAGTCCCTGGCGCGCCGGCTGGGAGCCGCCGCGCCGCCCGACACCTGGGACGACCTGATCGCCCTGCTGGACCGGGCCCGCGCCGCCGGCATCCGGCCGCTGGCCATCGGCAAGGAAGCGTGGGAACACACGCTGCTGTTCGAATCGGTCGCGGCCGGCACCGGCGGCGCGGCGTTCTACCGGCGCGCCTTTCTCGACCTGGACCCGACCGCGCTCGACGGCCCGGTCACCACCGTGATCTTCGAGCGCATGCGGCAACTGGCCCAGTACCTGGACGCGGGCTTCATGCGCCGCCGCTGGGACCAGGCCACCGACCTCGTCGCCGGCGGGCAGGCCCTCCTGCAGGTGCAGGGGAGCTGGGTGGACGGCGAGTTCAAGGTGCGTGGCATGCTGCCCGACCGCGACTACCAGTGCTGGCGCTTTCCCGACACCCAGGGCATGTACCTTTTCAACAGCGACCAGTTCGTCTTCTTCAAGCAGCCCGCACGCCAGCGCGCGGCGCAGGAGCGCTTCGCCTCCATCCTCATGGACCCGGACCTGCAGGTGGCCGTGAACGTGCGCACCGGCGCGGCGCCCGCGCGCGTGGACGTGCAGCAGGCTCCGTTCAACCGCTGCGGCCAGCGCGCCATCACCGACCTGCGCGGCGCCAACATGCGCCGCACCCTCATGGGCTCCATCGCCATGGGCAATGCCCATCCCTCCGCGGTAAAGGCCGCCGTCTACGACGCGGTCACCCGCCACCTGCAGGGGCGGCTGGACACACCCGGCGCCGTGGCGGCGCTGCGCGGGGCCATCGCCCGCAAGCCCTGACCCCCACCCGCACGCCGCTTTTGCGCACACCCTTCCACGGAGCGACCATGTCCTTGTCCCGGTATGTCCTGCGGTCCTTCTCCCACCTGCCGCTCACCGCGAAGATCGTCTTTCTCGTGGGCCTGATGGGTGTCATCTCCACGGCATCGATGCTCTACGCCACCAGCAAGATGCGCGGCATCGACCAGCAGTACAACGCGCTGATCGAGCGCGAAGCGCAGAGCGCGCTGCACATCGGCGATGCCGCCCTGCTGCTGAGTGAATCGAGCCGCCTCGTGTATGCCGTGCTGACCGAGCAGGACGAGGCCACCATGCGCGCCGCCCTGACCCGCCTGGCCCAGTTGCAGGCCCAGTTCAACCAGCAGATCGACACCACCGAAGCCCTGGTGCCCGCCAATGCCGCGCAGCTGCAGTCCATCCGCCAGCGCGCCACGGCGGCCTTCGCGCTGGCCGCGCGCATCGTCGACGCCGCATCGCGCTGGCGTGGCGACCGGGCACTGCAGATCATCCACGGCGAGTTCGAGCCCGCCCTGCGCGCGCTGCAGCGGGACATGAACCAGCAGCGCAACGACTCCGTCACGCAGTTCCAGGAATCGTCCGTGCGGCTCGGACAGGTCACGCGCGACACCATCCTGACCACCGCGCTGGCCGTGGGCATCGGCCTGGCCCTGGTGATCGCGCTGTCGTCCTGGGTGGCCGTCTTCCAGATCTCCCGCCCCATCCTGCGGCTCACGCGGCACATGGAACGGCTCACCGACCGCGAATACGACGACACCGTCACCGGCACCGAGCGGCGCGACGAAGTGGGCACCATGGCCAAGGCGCTGCAGGTGTTCAAGGAAAGCATGCAGCGCGCCGACCGCCTGGCGATCGAGGTGGCCGCGAGCGCCGAGGCGCGCCGCCTGTCCGAGCAGCTCGTGGACCTGACCGGCGCCATCCCGGGCGCCGTGTTCCAGATGCACGTGCGCCCCGATGGCTGGCAGCGCTTTCTCTTCGTGAGCGACAAGGCCGCCGAACTGCAGGGCCGCCCCGCGCACGAACTGCTGCGCCTGGAAGGCCCCGTCGAGCAGACCTACGGCCTGCCGCCATCCGGGCAGGACGCGCTGCGCGAGCGCTTCGAGCACAGCCTGCGCACCTTGCAGCCGCTGGACTTCGACGTCGAGGTGGCGCACGGCGACCGCACGCGGTGGCTCAAGACCCTGGCCACCGCGCGGCGCCTGCCCGATGGCGCCGTGCTGTTCAACGGCGTGTGGCTGGACGTCACCGAGCAGAAAAACCAGGCCCGCGCGCTGGCCCAGGCCGCCGAAGAGAAAGCCACCTTCCTGGCCGTGATGAGCCACGAGATCCGCACCCCGCTGAATGCCATCCTGGGCCTGGCCCAGCTCGCGCTCAAGGACGAGGCCCTGACCCCGCCGCAGCGCGAGCGCATGGACCAGATGTACCGCGCCGGCCGCCGGCTGCTGGGCATCGTCAACGACACGCTCGACTTCTCCAAGATCGACGGCGGCCACCTCGTGCTGGAAACCGTGCCGTTCGAGCTGCCCACCCTGCTGGCCGACCTGTCGGAGCTGTTCGATGACAAGGCCAAGGCCAAGGGCCTGCGCTTTCACGTGGCAGTGGCCGAGGGCGTGCCACCCTACCTGCTGGGCGATCCGCACCGCATCGGGCAGGTGCTGGTCAACTTCGTGAACAACGCCATCAAGTTCACCGA
>NZ_BAAJYT010000357.1:0-2926 GCF_057541515.1 Acidovorax sp. KNOB132 | reverse complement strand
CCCCCCCATGATGGCCAGGCCCAGCGGCCGGCGCAGCTCGGCCCCCTCGCCCCAGCCCAGCATGAGCGGCAACGCGGCGAACAGCGCGGCCAGCGTGGTCATCAGGATCGGGCGAAAGCGCAGCAGCGCCGCCTGGTGGATGGCCTCTTGCGGGGCCATGCCCTGCTGGCGCTCGGCGTCGATGGCGAAGTCGATCATCATGATCGCGTTCTTCTTGACGATGCCGATCAGCAGGATGATGCCGATGATGCCGATCACCCCCAGGTCGTTGCCCGTCACCATGAGCATCAGCAAGGCCCCCACGCCGGCCGAGGGCAGCGTGGACAGGATGGTCAGCGGGTGGATGTAGCTCTCATACAGCACGCCCAGCACGATGTACACGCACACCATGGCCGCGAGGATGAGCCACAGCTGGCTGGACAGCGATTTTTCGTAGGCGCCCGCTGCCCCGAGGAACTGCATCGACAGCCCCGCCGGCACGCCGATCTCCTGCGCCGCCGCGCGGATGGCATCGACCGCGTTGCCCAGCGACACGCCTTCAGCCCGGTCGAAGCCCAGCGTGGCGGCCGGGTACTGCGCCACGCGGGTGACCTGCAGCGGTGCGAGCTGCTCGCGGATGGTGGCCACGGCGGACAGCGGCGTGGGCGTGCCGCCGCCCGTGCGCAGCTGCAGGGTGCCCAGCGCCTCGGGGCTGTCCAGATGCTCCTGCTGCGCCTCCAGGATCACGCGGTACTGGTTGGTCTCGGTGAAGATGGTGGAGACGATGCGTTGGCCGAACGCGCTGTAGAGCGTGTCGTCCACCGAACTGGCCGTGACCGACAGGCGCGAGGCCGTGTTGCGGTCGATGTCCACGTAGGCCGACAGGCCCTGCGCGCCCGCATCCGACGTGGCGTTGCGCACCTGGGGCACCGTGCGCAGGCGCTCCACCAGTTGGTTCGTCCATTCGTTGACCTGCGCCGAATCCACCCCGCCGATCGACAGGCGGTACTCGGTGGGCCCGGTCTCGGCGTCGATGGTCAGGTCCTGCGTGGGCTGCAGGTACAGCGTCACGCCGGCCACGGCTCGCACGCGGTCGCGCAGTCGCTGCATGACGGCCTCCTGCCCGTCGCGGTCGGCCTTCAGGTTGATCAGCATGCGCCCGGCGTTCAGCATGGTGTTGTTGGCCGCGTCCACCCCGATGAAGGAGCTGAGCGACTGCACGTCCGGATCGGCCAGGATGGCGCGGGCCGCAGCCTGCTGCAGCTCGCTCATGCGGGCGTACGACACGTCCTGCGAGGCCTCCACGCGCGCCTGCAGCTGGCCCGTGTCCTGCGTGGGAAAGAGCCCCTTGGGAATCACCACGTACAGCAGCGCCGTGAGCGCCATCGTGAGCAGCGCCACCACCAGCGTGGCGCCCTGGCGGCGCAGCACCCATTGCAGCCAGATGTCGTAGCGCGCGATCACGCGGTCGAAGCCGCGCTGCACCGCGCCGCCGAAGCCACGCCGCTCGCCGTGCGGGGGCTCGGGTTTCAGCCAGCGCGCCGACATCATGGGCACGAGCGTGAGCGACACCACGGCCGAGATCAGGATGGTGAGCGCCAGGGTCACCGCGAACTCGCGGAACAGCCGCCCCACCACGTCGCTCATGAACAGCAGCGGAATCAGCACCGCGATCAGCGACACCGTGAGCGAGATGATGGTGAAGCCGATCTGCGTGGCGCCCTTGAGCGCGGCCTGGAACGGCGACTCGCCCTCCTCGATGTAGCGGGCGATGTTCTCGATCATCACGATGGCATCGTCCACCACGAACCCGGTGGCAATGGTGAGCGCCATCAGGCTCAGGTTGTTCAGGCTGTAGCCCAGCAGGTACATCACGCCGCAGGTGCCGATGAGCGAGATCGGCACCGCCAGGCTGGCGATCACCGTGGCGCGAAGGCTGTGCAGGAAAAAGAAGATCACCAGCACCACCATCAGCACGGCCAGCACCAGTTCCATCTCCACGTGGTGCACCGATGCGCGGATGCCGGTGGTGCGGTCCGACAGCACCTCCACCTTCAGCGAGGCGGGCAGCCCGGCCTGCAGCTCGGGCAGCTGCTTCTTGATGTTGTCCACCGTGGCGATCACGTTGGCGCCCGGCTGGCGCTGCACGTTCAGGATGATGGCCGGGGTCTCGTTGGCCCAGGCGCCCAGGCGGTTGTTCTCGGCGCTGTCCACCACGCGGGCCACGTCGGTCATGCGCACGGGCGCGCCGTTCTTCCAGGTGACGATGAGGTTCTTGTAGTCGGCCACCGTCACCAGCTGGTCGTTGGCGTTGATGCTGTAGGAGCGCTGCGGCCCGTCGAAGCTGCCCTTGGCGCTGTTGGCGTTGGCCGAGGTGATGGCCGTGCGCAAGGTGTCGAGCCCGATGCCGTACGAGGCCAGCGCCTTGGTGTCGGCCTGGATGCGCACGGCCGGCCGCTGCCCGCCGGCCAGGCTGACCAAGCCCACGCCGGGCACCTGGCTCATCTTCTGCGCCAGGCGCGTGTTCACGAGGTTCTGCACTTCGGTGAGCGGCAGTGTGTCGGAGCTGACGGCCAGCGTGAGTACCGGCGCATCGGCCGGGTTCACCTTGGCATACACCGGCGGCGCAGGCAGGTCGGTGGGCAGCAGCGACGATCCGGCGTTGATGGCGGCCTGCACCTCCTGCTCGGCCACGTCGAGCGCCAGCCCCAGGCCGAACTGCAGCGTGACGATGGACACGCCCGAGGCGCTGGTGGACGACATGCGCGCCAGCCCCGGCATCTGCCCGAACTGGCGCTCCAGCGGCGCACTCACGGTGCGGCTCATGACCTCGGGGCTGGCCCCGGGGTAGAGGGTCTGCACCTGGATGGTGGGGTAGTCCACCTCCGGCAGCGCCGACAGGGGCAGCAGCTTGAAGCCGACCAGGCCGGCCAGCACGATGGCCACC
>NZ_BAAJYT010000356.1:0-2944 GCF_057541515.1 Acidovorax sp. KNOB132 | reverse complement strand
CGCAGGCGCTGGCCCTGGGGGCCGCGCGCGCCGTCCTGGCGCTCGGGGCCGCTGGCCTGCGCGGCGCTCTCCCAGGCGTAGTGGCACGCAAAGCCGCCGGCATCAACCTGCAGGACCATAAGGCGTTCGGCATAGGCAAAGCGCCGGGTGAGGCTGCGCGTGCGGTCGAGCACTTCGGTGAGCTGGCCAGGCACGGGGTCTTCGGGCGAATGACCGGCGCCCTGGCGATCCTGATGGGGACTCTCGGCCGCATAGCGGTAGCTGGCGAGCAGGCCCAGTTGCTCGCCGGGGGCGGCCTGTACCAGGTGGATGGACTGCACCTGGCGGGCCTGCCCCGCATAGTCCAGCCGCAGTACCCGCCCCAGGTGGTCGGTGAGGCCCACCAGGCGCCGCGCGCTGTCGTAACGCAGCGCGATCCAGTGCCCGAAACGGTCGCGCAGGCGCAAGAGCTTGAGGACATGGGTGCCGGGCTCTTCGGGTGCCGGGCCGAATTGCTCGTGGATGTGGTCGAGGCCGCTGACTTCGAAGTGCCCCCCGGCGGTGCACCCAACGATGAAGCCCTCTCCAGTGTTGAAGAGGGCGTTGCCTGGCTCGACCCAGGGCAGCTCGATGTGCCGCCCCTGCGGATTGACGTAAACGAGGCGCCCGGCCTGTCCACTGCCGGGCGCTGGGCGAACCACGTGCAGTTCGATGTCGTAGGGCACGCTCCAGCCCTCGCCGTGCGCGGTGTCCTGACGGTGGTCGTGGTTGCTGTAAAAGCGCCGCCATTCGATGGGCAAAGGCCCGGGGAGCACGAAGTCGGTGTCGCGGCTGCCGTCCAGGACCTTGCCGCCCGTCGCGGGGTGCACGGGATAGCCGATCAGGGACCGGAACCCGCGCCCGAGCCACTCGCCGGCCATGCCGACGACGGCGCCCATGGCCAGGCACCCCACCCGCCCCAGGAAGTTGCCGCGCCCCATGGCCAGGCCGACACCGATCTCCAGCGCGGTCTCCCACCACAGCTTGTCGTCGGCGACATTGAGGTAGGCAGTCTTGTTGCCGCCGAAGAAGACGGTGTCCGCGCCGGTGGCGATCTGCGCGGCGCACATGAGCTTGTCGCCCTTGCGCGCAGCGGGAAAGGTCTCGATGAAGACGCTGTCGGTGCCCTCGGCGATGAAATTGGGGTTGGGAGAGGAGTGCTTGCTGCAGGCGGTGAAGTCGGCGACGGCCCGCATAGCCAGGCGTTTTTCGATGAGAACGGTGCCCGCCCCCTGCGCGCCCAGCTTGCCCGTGATCTCCAGTTCACCGATGTCCTCGGTCATCTCCTGGATCTTCTTTTCCTTGTAGCTGCTCCAGCCGGTCGCCCCTCCGATGAAGCCAGCCAGCAGGCCGCACGCCAGGATCGCCCCGCAGCCCATGGTGGCCACCGATACCCCAGCCAACAGCGCCACCGCACCTGCCACCAGCAAGGTCTCCACCATCCCCGACGCCAGCCGCAACCCCACCCGCGCCAGCCTCGACCACACCGACACGTGCCCGATGTCGTCGCCCAGCCTCGCCGCCGCCAGTCCACCCATGTTTTGTCTCCATCTTTTTTCAAGCCGTGCCTTCAGGCACGTGCGTTCGGGTCGTCGCCCCGTCGTCACTCACGCAAGACGAAACTCCCCAAGACATCGCTCACCATCTTGTGGTGCTCATCGGTGAAAGGGACCGGCAGCGAGAACGTCAGGCTCAGCACCTGGCGCGTGTCCGGCAGCAGGAACAGCGACTGCACGTGGTAAACCGTTTTGCCCTGCTGCTTGTAGCTCACCGAAAACTTCGAGCCGCCGATTTTTTGGCCGGCCCCCAAAAATGCGGGCTCGATCTCGCTGCGGGTGAATTTGCTCACTTGCCGGGAAAGATCGTTCAACTGGCGCTTCAAGAACTCCGGAGGCGTTTCGTCCGCCTCCAGCGGGTCCTTCGAGATCGCGATGGTCATGCCGCCGGAGCCGGGCTCGGGCGCCAGCAGGTGCATGGTGCGGTCCGTCACATGGGGCGGTGCCGTGATGTGGCCTTCTTGGAAGTGATAAAGCATGGTTTTTTTCTTCTGGAGGCCTTGGGCGGAGGTCATCAGCAATTGAGGTTGATCTTTTTCCCGAACTGGTCAAGGTCGTCCTGGAAATTGAAGACGCCTTTCACGCCATTGAGCACGATCGTGCCATCGGCCTTCAAGGTGATGGACGCCGCGCCGCAAACCAGGGTCATGCTCTCTCCTGCCACCTGCGTGATGTTCTTGCCCGCGTTCACAAACACCGTGTCGCTCTGCGCATTCACCACCACGTTTTCCTTGGCCAGCACGTTGGCGTTCAGGCTGGTGGAGGACAGCGATATGTTCTGCTCCGCCACCAGATTCATGTTGCCGGTTTGGGCCACGGAGGCCACGTCACCGCCCGAGACCATGTTGCTTTGCCCGCCCGAAGTCACATGCGTGAGCATGCCGCCCTTGGCCAACTGCGTGAGTTGCGCGCCACTGGAGATGGTCACGTGCTGCTGGGCGTGCACCGAAGTGCTCTGGCCCGAGCTGACGACGATGGGCTTGGGACTGATCATGCTTTGCCCTTCCGGGCTCACGATGGACACGATCGGCTTGGTGATGTCCTTGGACAAATCCATCAGGCCACGCGCATCCGGCATGGCAGGGTCGGTGTTGGTGGGCATGGCCGTTTCCGCGCCCCCTCCTCCATCGCCACCCGAGCGGGAACTTGCCATCTTGGCCAGCGAGGCCAAGCCGCCCGCCGCGCCCCCGGTCATGGCCGCAATGCCTGCCCCCATGCTGGCGATCTGCGAAGACTTGGCATCCGCCAATGCGCCGATGGTGGCGTTCACCGACGACACGGCCTGCCCGGCCTCCTGCATGAGTGAAGAGGTGTTGGCCAGCGTCGCACCCAGCTGATCGAACCCATCGGGGTTGTTGCTCGCCACCTTG
>NZ_BAAJYT010000355.1:0-2958 GCF_057541515.1 Acidovorax sp. KNOB132 | reverse complement strand
GCAGCACGGCGCTGCCGGGCAACCCCAGGTGCTTGGCCAGGCGCGGCATGGAGACGCCCTGCGGATCGTCCAGTTCGGCCAGTGCCGACAGCAGCGCCGGTGAGAGCCCGCCGTCATGGCCCACCGGCACGGGCGGCATCAAATGGCCGCCACGGCCGCGGCTTCCGCGGCGGCGGCCGTGTCTGCAGCATCTGCCGCCCCGGCCGCATGCGGCACCAGCACCACGGGGATCGACTTGGAGGTCGGCGTGCCCGCATTCAGCGCCACCGACGAAAGGGGCACGAGCGGATTGGTCTCGGGGTAATAGGCAGCGAGGTTGCCGCGGGGAATATCGTAGGCCACGAGCTTGAAGCGGTCGG
The DNA here is from genome assembly GCF_057541515.1 of Acidovorax sp. KNOB132. Taxonomy (NCBI): domain Bacteria; kingdom Pseudomonadati; phylum Pseudomonadota; class Betaproteobacteria; order Burkholderiales; family Comamonadaceae; genus Acidovorax; species Acidovorax sp. KNOB132. The sequence goes on along the minus strand of NZ_BAAJYT010000355.1, from coordinate 2,599 downwards.
CGCGGCGCTCCTGGCCGTCGCTCCACACGGTCTGGATATCCACCCAGTCGCCGTCCTTCAGGCCGAGGGACCGAATGTCCTCCTCGTGGATGAACACCACGCGCCGCTGGCCGAACACGCCGCGGTAGCGGTCGTCGTGGCCGTAGATGGTGGTGTTGTACTGGTCGTGCGAGCGCGTGGTGAGCAGCGTGAACACGACGGTGTCGCGCCGCAGCGCGCGGGCCTGGTGCGAGGGCGTGTCCACCGGCACGGGGTGGGCGACGAAGCTGGCCTTGCGGCCGGCCGTGGCCCAGACGCGCTCGCTGGCGGTGTTGCGCAGCCGAAAGCCCCCGGGCACGGCCACGCGCTGGTTGAAGTCCTTGAAGTCGGCGAACACGGCTTCGATCTTGTCGCGGATGCGGGCGTAGTCCTCGATGAGCCACAGCCACGGGGTGCGGCTGCGCCCGCCGATCGTGGCCGCGGCCAGCCGCGCGACGATGGCGGGCTCGGACAGCAGCTGGTCCGAGGCCGGCGGGTTGATGCCCATGGACAGGTGCACCATGCTCATCGAGTCCTCCACCGTCACGCCCTGCGGGCCGCCGGCCTGCATGTCGATCTCGGTGCGGCCCAGGCACGGCAGGATGAGCGCCTCGCGCCCGTGCACGATGTGGCTGCGGTTGAGCTTGGTGGTCACGTGCACCGTCAGGTCGCAGCGGCGCAGCGCCTTCCAGGTCTCATAGGTATCGGGCGTGGCGGCGGCGAAGTTGCCCCCCAGGGCGAAGAACACGCGCCCCTTGCCGTCCAGCATGGCCTGGATGGCTTCCACGGTATCGACGCCGGGCTCGCGCGGGGGCTCGAAGCCGAACACCTCCTGCAGCTTGTCCAGCAGCGCGGCCGGGGGCTTTTCCCAGATGCCCATGGTGCGGTCGCCCTGCACGTTGCTGTGGCCGCGCACGGGGCACGGGCCCGCGCCGGGCCGGCCGATGTTGCCGCGCAGCAGCAGCCAGTTGACGATCATCTGGATGGTGGCCACCGAGTGCATGTGCTGGGTGATGCCCATGCCCCAGCAGGCGATCACGCTCCGGGCATTGCGGTACACCTCGGCCGCGGCGCGGATCTGCGCCTCGGGCAGGCCGGACTCCTCTTCGAGCAAAGGCCACGATTCGGCGCGCAGGTCGGCCAGCAGGCCGTCGATGCCGGTGGTGTGCTCGGCGATGAAGGCATGGTCGAGCACGCCGCCGTCGCGGTCCTCGATCTCGATCAGGTGCTTCATCATCCCCTTGACCAGGGCCAGATCGCCCCCCACGCGCAGCTGGAAGTAATGCGTGCTGATGGGTGTCGAGCCCAGCGTGGCCATTTCCATCTTGCTCTGCGGGTCCTGAAAGCGCTCCAGGCCGCGTTCGCGCAGCGGGTTGAAGCTCACGATCTGCGCGCCGCGCTTGTGGGCCGCGCGCAGCTCGCCCAGCATGCGCGGGTGGTTGGTGCCAGGGTTCTGCCCGAAGATGAAGATGGCGTCGGCCTCCTCGAAGTCCTGCAGCGTGACCGTGCCCTTGCCCACGCCGATCTGTGGGCGCATGGCGCTGCCGCTGGGCTCGTGGCACATGTTGGAGCAGTCGGGAAAATTGTTGGTGCCGTATTCGCGCACGAACAGCTGGTACAGGAAGGCGGCCTCGTTGCTGGCGCGGCCCGAGGTGTAGAAGATGGCCTCGTTCGGGCTGGGCAGCGCGTTCAGGTGCCGGGCGATGAGCGCGAAGGCATCGTCCCAGGCAATGGGCACGTAGTGGTCGCTGGCCGCGTCGTACACCATGGGGTGGGTGAGCCGGCCCTGGTCCTCCAGCCAGAAGTCGCTCTGCTCGGCCAGGTCGGCCACCGAATGCCGGGCGAAAAGCTCCGGCCCCGCGCGGCGGGCGGTGGCCTCGGCCGCCACGGCCTTGGCGCCGTTCTCGCAGAACTCGAAGGTGGAGGCATGGTTGCGGTCGGGCCAGGCGCAGCCGGGGCAGTCGAACCCGTCGGGCTGGTTGGCCGACAACAGGGTCTTGGCCCCCTTGAGGGGAATGTCCTGGTACTGCAGCGCGCGGCCGACGGAGCGCAGCGCGCCCCAGCCGCCGGCCGGGCCTTTGTAGAACTCGATTTTCTTGTCGGTCATCGTGGTCTCCTGCTCATCGGCGAAACGAACGGCGAAAGGGGTGGGCTCCCGCGGGAGCGCACGGGTTGGACACCGCCGCGCGCGCAGCGTTCCGCAGCGGCCACCATGCTAGGGCGTTTTGAAGGTGGCCGCAGCGTCGGCCAGGGCCGCGGCCTGCTCGCGCATGCGCAGGGCGGCGGCTGCGGCCTCCTCCACCAGCGCCGCATTCTGCTGGGTCATCTGCTCGATCCGGGCGACGCTCTGGTGGATGCCGTCGATGCCGCTGCTTTGCTGGCCGCTCGCTGCAGCAATGCCTTCGATCAGGTGCGTGACCTCGGCGATCGAGTGGGCAATGCCCTGCATGGACTGGCGCGCATCGTCCACCAGGCCGCCCCCCGCGTCCACCCGCTCGACCGATGCGGCGATGAGGCCACGGATCTCCCGCGCGGCGTCGCCCGAGCGCTGGGCCAGCGCCCGCACCTCGCCCGCCACCAC
>NZ_BAAJYT010000354.1:0-2993 GCF_057541515.1 Acidovorax sp. KNOB132 | reverse complement strand
AGCCGGTGGAGGTGGCGGCCAAGGCGGCGGCAGCCCCGGCAGGAGGCGCCTCCTCGGCGGCACCGGCCGCATCGGCTGCGGCACCCGCGGCGTCCGGCGCTGCGGCCCCGGCCGCCCGCTGAAGGACCGCCCGCCATGGCACAGTTCTTCATCAACCGGCCCATCTTCGCGTGGGTCATCGCCATCGTCATCATGCTGGCGGGGGCCATGTCCATCAAGACATTGCCGCTGGAGCAGTACCCCAACATCGCGCCGCCGCGCGTGTCCATCAGCGCCACCTACACCGGCGCCTCGGCCAAGACGGTGGAGGAATCGGTCACGCAGGTGATCGAGCAGCAGTTGAAGGGCCTCGACAACCTGATCTACATGGGCTCGACCAGCGATGCCTCGGGCGGCTCGCGCACCACGCTCACCTTCAATGCCGGCACCAACATCGACGTGGCGCAGGTGCAGGTGCAGAACAAACTGCAGCAGGCCATGTCGCGCCTGCCGCCCGCGGTGCAGAGCCGGGGCGTCACCGTCACCAAGGGCGGCAACGACTACCTGATGATCGTCACCTTCACCTCGCCCGACCCGAGCGTGACGCAGGTGGACATCGGCGACTACATCTCCAGCAACCTGGTGGACGTCATCAGCCGCATCGACGGCGTGGGCGACGTGGCCACGCTGGGCACGCCCTACGCCATGCGCGTGTGGATGGACCCGGCCAAGCTCGAGAAATACGCGCTCATGCCGTCCGACATCGGCAACGCCATCAACGCGCAGAACGCCCAGGTCTCCGCCGGCCAGCTGGGCGCCCTGCCCGCCGTGGGCGAGCAGCAGCTCAACGCCACCATCACCGCGCGCAGCAAGCTGCAGTCGCGCGAGGAGTTCGAGAACATCGTTCTCAAGTCCACCGTGGACGGCGCCATCGTGCGCCTGAAAGACGTGGCCCGCATCGAACTGGGCGCCGAGAACCTCACCATCACCTCGCGCCTGAACGGCCAGCCCGGCGCCGGCATGGGCGTGGTGCTGGCCGACAGCGCCAACGCCATGGCGGTGGCCAACGCGGTGAACGCCAAGATCGCCGAGCTGCAGCCGTTCTTTCCGTACCAGCTCAAGCCCTTCACCAGCTACGACACCACGCCCTTCGTGAGCGCCTCCATCGAAGAGGTGGTCAAGGCGCTGGTCGAGGCCATGCTGCTCGTGGTGCTGGTGATGTACATCTTCCTGCAGAACTTCCGCGCCACGCTGATCCCGGCGATCGCGGTGCCCGTGGTGCTGCTGGGCACCTTCGGCGTGCTGTCGGTGGCGGGCTACTCGATCAACACGCTGACCATGTTCGGCATGGTCCTGGCCATCGGCCTGCTGGTGGACGACGCCATCGTGGTGGTGGAGAACGTCGAGCGCGTGATGAGCGAGGAGGGCCTGCCCCCGAAGGAGGCCACGCGCAAGTCCATGGCCGAGATCACGCCCGCGCTGGTGGGCATCGCGCTCACGCTGTCGGCGGTGTTCATCCCCATGGCGTTCTTCGGCGGCTCCACGGGGGTGATCTACCGGCAGTTCTCCATCACCATCGTCTCGGCCATGGTGCTGTCGGTGCTGGTGGCGCTCACGCTCACGCCGGCGCTGTGCGCCACGCTGCTCAAGCCCATCCCCCAGGGCCAGCACAGCCCGCACGGCGCGCCGCGCCAGGGCGTGCTGGGCTGGGTGGACCGCTTCTTCACCGGCTTCAACCGCCGCTTCGACCGCACGGCCGACGGCTACCAGCGCGGCGTGGGCCGCATCGTGCGCCGCGGCGGGCGGATGATGCTGGTCTATGCGCTCATCGTGGGCGGCATGGCCGTGCTGTTCATGCGCCTGCCCACTTCGTTCCTGCCCAATGAGGACCAGGGTGCCGTGCAGGTGCAGATCACCCTGCCCCCGGGCGCCTCCAACACCCGCCTGCAGGTGGTGATGGCCGAGGTGCAGAAATACTTCGCCGCGCAGCCCGACGTGGTGAGCTTCAACTCCATCACCGGCTCCAACGGCGACCAGAGCTCGGCGCGCGGCTTCGTGCGCCTCAAAGACTGGAGCGAGCGCCCCCTGGCCTCGCAAAGCGCCGACGCCATCGCCCGCAAGGCCACGCGCGATCTGTCCAGGATCCGCGACGCGCGCATCTTCGTCGTGCTGCCGCCGGCCGTGCGCGGCCTGGGCGCCAATGCGGGCTTCAACTTCCAGCTCAAGGACCTGAACGGCCTGGGCCACGACGCGCTCGTGGCCGCGCGCGACAAGGTGCTGCAGCTGGCCGGCCAGCGGCCCGAGCTGTCCAACACCCGCAGCAACAATCTGGACGACACGCCGCAGCTGGGCGTGGCCATCGACGACGCCAAGGCCGGCGCCCTGGGCCTGGCCACCACCGACGTCAACAACACGCTGGGCAGCGCCATCGGCGGCACCTACGTGAACGACTTCCTGAACAAGGGCCGGGTCAAGCGCGTGTACATGCAGGGCGATGCGCCCTACCGCATGCTGCCGCAGGACATCGCGCCCTGGACGGTGCGCAACAGCCAGGGCCTCATGGTGCCGTTCTCGGCGTTCTCCAGCACCAGCTGGACCTACGGCTCGCCCCAGCTGCAGCGCTACAACGGCAGCCCCAGCTACGAATTCGTGGGCGACGCGGCCACGGGGGTCAGCTCCGGCGCGGCCATGGACGCGGTGGAAACCATCATGAAGGAGATGCCGCCCGGCATCGGCTACGAATGGACGGGCGCCTCCTACCAGGAGCGGCTGTCGGGCTCGCAGGCGCCGCTGCTGTACGCCGTGTCCATCCTGTTCGTGTTCCTGTGCCTGGCGGCGCTGTACGAAAGCTGGTCGGTGCCGTTCTCGGTGATCCTGGTGGTGCCGCTCGGCATCGTGGGCGCGCTGCTGGGCATCGGCATCCGCGGGCTGTCCAACGACGTGTACTTCCAGGTCGGGCTGCTCACCACCGTGGGGCTGTCGTCCAAGAACGCCATCCTGATCGTGGAGTTCGC
>NZ_BAAJYT010000353.1:0-3024 GCF_057541515.1 Acidovorax sp. KNOB132 | reverse complement strand
CGCCTGCCAGTCCGCCCCCCACCGAAGGGCAGCGCGCCTGCCCCGAAGCCCGCAGCCGCAGCGCGCGCGACGGCGGGCGGTGGGGACGATGACTGGACGTCGTTCTAGGGAATCATTGACACGCACCGGCTGCGACGCCCCCGATGCATCAGGGGGCTGCCGGCCGTGGGGCCATCGCGGGATGGCCTTCGAAAGCAGGGGTGACCCGCAGCGCGGGCAGGTCCCGGTCTCGACGGGGTGGGTGCCCCAGGCCCAGGCCTGCGCCAGCCACCCCTTGCGCCAACGAGGGCGCGCGATCAGCCCAGTTCGGCGATCAATTCGATTTCGACGCACGCACCCATGGGGATCTGCGCCACGCCGAAGGCGCTGCGGGCGTGCACGCCCCGGTCGCCGAACACCTGGCCGAACAGTTCACTCGCGCCGTTGGTCACCAGATGCTGTTCGGTGAACTCGCCCGTCGAATTGACCAGGCTCATCACCTTGACGATGCGCTTGACCCGGTTCAGGTCGCCACCGGTGGCCGCATGCAGCGTGCCCAGCAGGTCGATGGCCACGGCCCGCGCGGCCGCCTTGCCTTCTTCGGTGGTGATGCTGCGGCCGAACTGCGCGGCCCAGGGCTTGCCATCCTTGCGCGCGATGTGTCCGCTCAGGAACACCAGGTTGCCGGTCTGCACGTAGGGCACGTAGGCCGCGGCGGGGACCGAGACGGGGGGCAGGGTGATGTCGAGTTCTTTCAGCTTGTCGTAAACGCTCATGGTGTTCCTTGGCAACGGGAGGAGTGAGAAGGCAGAAAAAGGCCGCAAGCCCCGGGGGCCTGCGGCGCAGCGCGCAAGTGTTGCACAACCGGCTGGCGGTTCTCTGCGTTCGCCGTTCCTCGCGGCGGCGCCGGCACCTGGGGCGCGCCGGTCCCGCTCACGCGCCGGGATCGGTCATCCCGTGGCCGCCCGCTCAGGCGATGGCCGGGCGGCGTGGCTGGAAGGCCGGGGGCAGGGCGGCCTTGGCGGGGCTGCGCAGGGCGGGCTGGCCGGGGGCGGACAGCACGGCCTGGGCATCGAGCTTGAAGATCGCGACCGCGTCCACCAGCCGGCGCGTCTGCTGCTCCAGGCTCTGCGCGGCGGCGGCGCTTTCCTCCACCAGCGCGGCGTTCTGCTGCGTGGTCTGGTCGATCTGGCTGATGGCCTGGCTGATCTGCCCGACGCCAGCGCTCTGCTCGGCGCTGGCACCGCGGATCTGCGCCACCATTTCAGTCACGCGCTGGATCGCGCCGACCACTTCCTGCATCGTGCGGCCAGCCTCGTCCACCAGTTCGGAGCCCTGCGACACCCGCTCCACGCTGGTGCCGATCAGGCCCTTGATCTGCTTGGCGGCGTCGGCCGAACGGCCGGCCAGGCTGCGCACCTCGGAGGCCACCACGGCAAAGCCCCGGCCCTGCTCGCCGGCCCGGGCCGCTTCCACGGCGGCGTTCAGGGCGAGGATGTTGGTCTGGAAGGCGATGCCGTCGATCACGCCGATGATGTCGGAGATCTGCCGCGAGCTGTCGTTGATGTCCTTCATGGTCTTGACCACCTGGGTCACCACGCCGCCGCCCTGGGTGGCCACCGTGGTCGCGTCCTGGGCCAGCTGATCGGCCTGCTTGGCGTTGTCGGCGTTGTTGCGCACCGTGGTGCTGAACTGTTCCATGGTCGATGCCACCTGCTCCAGCGCGCTGGCCTGTTCTTCGGTGCGCTGGCTCAGGTCGGTGTTGCCCGTGGAGATTTCCATCGATCCGGTGGCGATGGAGTCGCTGGCGTTGCGCACCTCCGCCACGATGGACACCAGGCTCTGCTGCATGGTGCCCAGCGAGGCCAGCACGCTGCCGGGCAGGGCGTTGGACAGGCCTGCCATGTCGGACAGGTCGCCCTGCGCCACGCGCTGGGCCGCGGAACTCAGTTCGGAGGGCTCTGCGCCCAGCGAGCGGGTGAGGCTGCGCGTGATCAGCACGCCGGCGATGGCCGCTGCGGCGAAGGCCAGCAGGCAGGCGCCCAGCAGCAGGGACCGCTGCCACCGGAACTCGGCCTCCGCCTCCTTGACCATGGCGGCCGCCCGCTGGTCCGTGGCGAGCGAGTATTCGTTCGTCTTGGCGATCAGCGCGGCCAGCAGGGGGCGGCATTCCGCGTTCATCTTGGTGGTGGCCTGCTCACGCTGGCCCGACACGGCCAGGTTGATGATGTCCAGGGCCACGGTGCCGTAGGCCTGCTCCACCTTGTCGATCTCACCCACCAGGGTCCTGATGGCCGGGGGGACCTCGCCGTGGCTGACCATGTCTTTCAGCTTGGCCATGTTGGCCTGCACGTCCTTGTGCGCCTCGATCGCCGCCGCCTTCTCCACCGCCACGTCGGCATCGCTCTTCACCAGCACCAGGTTGCGGGCCGCGATGGCCCGGCGGTCCACCGCCATGCGTATCTGCTCGGACAGCTTGGCGCGGGCGGCCACGCCGTGCACGTAATCGCTGAAGTTCTCGTTAGCCCCGTTCAGCCCCCACACCGCCACGCTGGAGGCCAGCAGTACGAGCAAGGCCAGCACCCCGAAGGAAAGCGTCAACTGGGCTTTGACGGTGAGATTTCGCAGCGACATAGGGCACTCCAAATGGGTTATTTGATAAATATGATTCAAATGATAAGCAACATTCTGTAAAAGTAAAGGTGAATCGACCCTAGATTGGCCATGAAGTTGGGCTATGCCAATAGGCGGAAAGCACCGGGCTGTAGCGAAAAGGAAACGCTGCCGTCGACCGCCATTAGCATGCGCGCATGCCGCAGCCGTCTCCCGCCTCTGCCGTACTTGCCACGCCTGCCATGGCGCGCCCCTGGCGCTGGCCCTGGTGGCTGGCCGGGGTGCTCGCGGGAGCGGCGCTGCAGCTCACGCAGGCGACGTTGTGGCCGCTGGCCGCCTATGCGGCGGCGGCGCTGGGCGGGCTGCTGGGGGCCGTGGCGGCGGTGGTGCCGTCGGGCCGCGTGCGGCGGCTTGCCTCGGTCGCGGCTGCGC
>NZ_BAAJYT010000352.1:0-3047 GCF_057541515.1 Acidovorax sp. KNOB132 | reverse complement strand
CGTTGTCGTCCAGGCGCCGGCGCAGCGGGGCGACGGCCGGAGGCCTGGCGCTGACGGCTTGCGCGGCGGCCAGGCTCTGGGCGTGCTGCTCCAGGCGCTCCAGCCCGAACAGTTCGCCGCGCACCGGCGCCGAGCCGGACCACAGCGAGGCATCGCTGCCGCGAAACAGGAGGCGTTGGAGCAAGGGGGTCATGGTGCCTTTCGGTGGGCTGTGGGCGGTGGTGCGCCCAGGCGACTGAACGGCGGATCGGGCAACGGAAGGCGGGGCGAAGGAGGGCGCGCGTGCGCGGCCGGCCGCTCTAGGGCGCGCGCAGGTCGAACTCGCGCAGCATCACGGGCTCGATGGCGCCCTGGTCCACGCGGCGGCGCGCCGCGGCCTCGATCTCGGGGGCGTGGCTGCGGTAGGTGTCCATCGGGTCCTCGTCCGCGCTGCCGGGGCTGTAGCGGTAGTGCAGGGCATCCTTGCCGACGCTGGCGCCGATCCATTGCGACTGGACCTCGACCCAGAAGCGCACCGTTCCCGAGGCTTCGTGGAAAAAGGGAGGCTGTGACATGGGGAACTCCGAAAAGGTGGGGGGGGTGATCGCATGCCGCCGGGCGGTGGGTGCACCGGCGCGGGCATGGGGTGGAGCGCGCAAGGAAAGCCAAAGAGGGCGGCGAAAGACTTGGCACCGCTTGGCCTGCGAGGCTATCGCCGGCCCGCCTGCCTGTCTGTGCGCTGGCACACACAGGCCGGGCCCGGGCCGCGCCCTATACTGAACCGGGCGAATCGTTGCCGGTGGCTGTTCCATCGCTGATGCATCCGGCTTTCTGGAGAATGCGATGCCCCACCGTGAAGAACCCCGGCGCAACCGCCTGCTCGCCGCCCTGGGCGACACCGAGTGGCAGCGCCTGCAACCCGACCTCGAATCCGTGAGCCTCGGCGTGGGCCAAGTGCTCGGCGAGCCGGGCGAGCGCGTGGGCCATGCGGTGTTTCCCACCACCGCCATCGTCTCGCTGCTGCATCGCCTGGAAGACGGCGGCTGCGCGGGGGTCGCCGTGGTCGGCTTCGAGGGCATGGTCGGCGCGTGCATCGTGCTGGGCGGCGAATCGATGCCCCACCGCGCCGTGGTGCAGTGCGCAGGCCGCGGCTGGCGCGTGCCGGCCCATGCGCTGCTGGACGTGCTGCAGCAGTCCGCCGCGTGGCAGCGGCAGTTGCTGCGCTACGCACAGGCGCTCCTGGCGCAGATCGCGCAGACGGCCGTGTGCAATCGCCACCACTCGCTGGACCAGCAACTTTGCTGTTGGCTGCTGACCAGCCTCGATCGCCTGGAGGGCCCGGACGTGGTGGTGACCCAGGAGCTCATCGCCCACATGCTGGGCGTTCGCCGCGAGGGGGTGACGGAAGCGGCGGGGCACCTGCAGCAGGCCGGATTGATCCGCTACCGCCGTGGCCGCATCACCGTGCTGGACATCGATGGACTGCTGCGCCGCAGCTGCGAATGCCACCGGCTCGTGCAGCGCGAGTACGAGCGGCTTTTGCCGTGAGCGGGGCGATACGCCACGGCGGTTGCGGGAACGGGTGTACCATGGGCCGCGTAGACATGTGCAAGACCGTCACTCCCTAGGTCGCTCCCCAGTTGCCCGCCGGCGCCCTGCCGGCGGATGTTGTCGAATATCCCATCGATGATTTTCTTGGCGTCTCTGCGCCGCAGGCACGTTCGCGCCGCGGCAACTTGAAAAGGAATCGATATGACGACACAAACCGGCACCGTGAAATGGTTCAACGATGGCAAGGGCTTCGGCTTCATCGCCCCCGATGACGGCAGCAAGGACCTGTTTGCCCACTTCCGCGAAATCCAGGGTGGCAGCGGCTTCAAGACCCTGGCGGAAAGCCAGCGCGTGCAGTTCGAAGTGACGCAAGGCGAAAAGGGACCGCAGGCGTCCAACATCCGCGCCGTCGAATAAGGCGCCAGGCCCGGGCGGTGTCCGCCCCGGCCGCACCTCTCCCGAAACGCGGCCCTGGCCGCGTTTTCTTTTTTTGGAAGGCGCATCCCCATGAAAAACCTGCAAGACGTCACCGAGCGCATCTGCGAACTCAAGGGCAGTCTCATCGCCATCGACGCGCTGCTGCCGGCCCTGCTCGATGCCCTGCCGTCCGGGGCGCACGGCACCCTGGCGCGGTCGTTCGACGCGCACGTCGAAGCGGCCCGGACCGTGATGCTCCACGCCCCCATCTCCGACCATGTGCTGTCCACCTTCGAGCGCGACGCCGCCCGAATGCACGGCGTGATCGCCGCGCTGCCTGGCACGCCGGCACCGCTGGCCGAGTCCGAGTCCGGACCCGTGGCGCAGTCCCAGGCCCCGGCCACCGAATCCGTGCTGCTCACCAGCACGCGCATCAGCACGTTCGACGGACCGCGCTCGCTGACGGGCGCGAGCGGCTTCTTCTTCCGGCGCGACGGGCGGCTTTTCCTGGTGACGAGCCGGCACGTGTTGGCCGACGCGCCCAGCGCCCATTTTCCGGACCGCATTGAAATCGACCTGCACCTGCATCCGCAGGACCTCACGCGCGTCGCCGTGTTCTCGCTGCCGCTGTACCGCGACGGCCTGGGCCTGTGGCGCCAGGCGGTGGACAGCGGGGGCGAGGTGGACGTGGCCGCGATCGAGATCGACACCGCCCGCCTGCCCGAGGGCTGCGTCTTCGAGGCGTTCGACGCCAGCCACCTGCAGGCCGTGGGCGATCCGCCCCAGGTCGGCGATGCGCTGGTCGTGATCGGGTTCCCGCTGGGGTTTCACGACACGGTGCACCGCCTGCCCGTGGTGCGCGCGGCCTCGGTGGCCTCCGCCTACGGGGTGCGGTTCCAGCAGCAGGGCTATTTCCTGACCGATGCCCGCACCCACCGCGGCAGCAGCGGCGCCCCGGTGCTGCGCCGGCGCGTGGGCGCCGGGCCGGCGCCGCTACCGTGGCAGCTGCTGGGCGTGCACTCGACCCGCATGGACATGAGCACCCGCGACTTGGTGCAGGACGAATCGCTGGGCCTGAACTGCGCCTGGTATGCCGACGT
>NZ_BAAJYT010000351.1:0-3081 GCF_057541515.1 Acidovorax sp. KNOB132 | reverse complement strand
CGGCCCCCACGCCGGTGCCGGCCGGCTGGCCGGGCGAGGGTGCTGCGCTGCTGCAGGGCCAGGACATTCTCATTCTCGGCCTGGGCGCTTCCGGGCTGGCCATGGCCCGCTGGTGCGTGCGCTGCGGCGCGCAGGTGACCGTGGCCGACACGCGCGAGGCGCCTCCGCAGCGCGGCACGCTGCATGCCGAGTTGCCCCAGGTGCGCTTCGTGGCCGGTGCGTTCGACGCCTCCCTGCTCGAAGGGCGCATGCCGCAGGCCATCTACCGCTCGCCCGGCCTGCGTCCCGACACGCTGGCCGCCCTGTCGTCCGAGGCCCGGGCGCGCGGCATCCGCATGGAGGGCGAACTCGCCCTGTACGCCATGGCGCTGCGCGAGCTGCGCGCCGCGCACGGCTACGCCCCGGCGGTGGTGGCCGTGAGCGGCACCAACGGCAAGACCACGGTGACTTCGCTCACCGGCCGGCTCGTGGACTGCGCCGGCAAGACCGTGGCCGTGGCCGGCAACATCGGCCCGACCCTGCTGGACACGCTGGGCCAGCACATCGATGCGGGCACCCTGCCCGAGGTCTGGGTGCTGGAGCTGTCCAGCTTCCAGCTCGACGGCGTGGCGGGCTTCGAGCCCACGGCCGCGGCCGTCCTCAACATCAGCCAGGACCACCTGGACTGGCACGGCAGCCTGGCCGCCTACGCGGCCGCCAAGGCGCGCATCTTCGGCGAGAGCGGCCTGATGGTGCTCAACCGCGAAGACCCCGAGGTCATGGGCATGCTGCCCGAGGCCGGGCCGGCGCGCAGCGCGGCCAGGCCGGCGGCCGGGCGCGCGAAGGCCCCGAAGGTGCAGGTGCGCCCCCATGTCACGTTCGGCGGCGACATGCCCCAGCGCCCGGGCGATTTCGGCCTGGAGATCGTCAACGGCATGGCCTGGCTCGTGCGGGCCCAGGAGGCCGACGAAACCGCCCGCCGTTCGCGTGCGCAGGAAGAAGAGCTGCACATCCAGCGCCTGATGCCCGCCGATGCACTGCGCATCCGCGGCCGCCACAACGCCGTGAACGCGCTCGCCGCGCTGGCGCTCGCGCAGGCCGCCGGCTGCGCACTGGGTCCCATGCTGTACGGCCTGCGCGAATACCGCGGCGAGCCGCACCGCGTGGAGCCCGTGGGGCTCATTGGCGATGTGGAGTATTTCGACGACAGCAAGGGCACGAACGTGGGCGCCACCGTGGCGGCGCTCACCGGCCTGGGCGCGGAGCGCCGGCTGGTCGTCATCCTGGGCGGCGACGGCAAGGGGCAGGACTTCTCGCCGCTGGCCGCGCCCGTGTCACGCTACGCCCGCGCCGTGGTGCTGATCGGCCGCGACGCGCCCCAGATCCGCGCCGCGCTCAAAGACGCGGGCGTGGCCCTGCTGGACGCACCGACGCTGCCGCAGGCGGTGGACCTGGCCACGCAGCGCGCCCATGCCGGCGATGCGGTGCTGATGTCGCCCGCCTGTGCCAGTTTCGATATGTTCAACGATTACGAGCACCGCGCCCGCGTGTTTTGCGAAGCGGTGCAAGCGCTTGCGAACGATCGCGGTCAGGACCTGGAGGGCTCCGCATGAGCACCGCACCCGCATCCCCCGGCCTGCTGCAGCGCCTGACCGGAAAGTTCGGCGGCTGGTTCGGCGGCCTGCCCGCCAAGCCCGCCGACGTGCTGCCGGTGCGCGTGGGCGGCACCGAATACCGCCAGACCACGACCACGCCGGCCAGCGTGCTCGGCTTCGACCAGGCCCTCCTGTGGGTCGTGGTGGCGCTGCTCGCCTGGGGACTGGTGATGGTGTATTCCGCGTCCATCGCCATGCCGGACAACCCGCGTTTCGGCAAGATCGCGCCCACCCATTTCCTGGTGCGCCACATCATGGCGCTGGTGATGGCCTTCGTCGCGGCCCTGCTGGCGTTCCAGATTCCCATGTCCACCTGGGAGCGCGTGGCGCCGTGGCTGTTCGTGCTGTCGATCGCTTTGCTCATCGCGGTGCTGATCCCGCACGTGGGCACGGTGGTCAACGGCGCGCGGCGCTGGCTCTCGCTGGGGGTCATGAACTTCCAGCCGTCGGAGCTGGCGAAGTTCGCCGTGCTCATCTACGCCTCGGACTACATGGTGCGCAAGATGGAGGTCAAGGAGCGCTTCTTCCGCGCCGTGCTGCCCATGGGCGCGGCCGTGGCCGTGGTGGGCGCGCTGCTGCTGGCCGAGCCCGACATGGGCGCCTTCATGGTGATCGCCGTGATCGCCATGGGCATCCTGTTCCTGGGCGGCGTGAACGCCCGCATGTTCTTCCTGATCGCCGCCGTGCTGGTGGGCGCCTTCGCGCTCATGGTGATGATGAGCGACTGGCGGCGCGAGCGCATCTTCGCGTACCTCGATCCCTGGAGCGAAAAGCACGCGCTGGGCAAGGGCTACCAGCTGTCGCACTCTCTGATCGCCATCGGCCGCGGCGAGATCTTCGGCGTCGGGCTGGGCGGCAGCGTAGAAAAGCTGCACTGGCTGCCCGAGGCGCACACCGACTTCCTGCTCGCGGTGATCGGCGAGGAGTTCGGCCTGGTCGGCGTGCTCATCCTCATCGTGCTCTTCCTGTGGATGACCCGCCGCATCATGCACATCGGCCGCCAGGCCATCGCGCTGGACCGCGTGTTCGCCGGCCTGGTGGCGCAGGGCGTGGCCATCTGGATGGGCTTTCAGGCCTTCATCAACATGGGCGTGAACCTGGGCGCGCTGCCGACCAAGGGGCTGACCCTGCCGCTGATGAGCTTCGGGGGCTCCGCCATCCTGATGAATCTGGTGGCCATCGCCGTGGTGCTTCGGGTTGACTATGAAAACAAGCACCTCATGCGCGGAGGCCGCGTATGAGGTGCTTGTTTCAACAAAACGGGCACCGCATGGCGTCAGCCATGCCGGGCGCGCAGCGCCGCGATGCGCGGAGGCCGCGTATGAGGTGCTTGTTCCACAAAATCGGGCACCGCATGGCGTCAGCCATGCCGGGCGCGCAGCGCACGGTGCGGGGTGGACGCGTATGGAGCGCACCCAAAACCGCGCTCATCATGGCCGGCGGCACC
>NZ_BAAJYT010000350.1:0-3082 GCF_057541515.1 Acidovorax sp. KNOB132 | reverse complement strand
AGCGCACGGCGGAGCGCCCCCCAGGCCGTACCAGGCCAGGAACGCCGCGCCGCCCCAGCGGGCGATCGCCAGCAGCCACGGCTGGCCCTGGATCAGCGCGCCCATGCCGGCCACGCCCGCGGCGATGGCGATCACGTCGATGGCGATGCAGGTGCCCACCGTGAGGGCCACGTGCCGCCCGAGCAGGCCGACGCGCAGCACATGCGCGTTCTGCGCACCGATGGCGATGATCAGGCCGGCCCCGGCGCCGAAACCATGCAGAAAAGGGGTGATGGAAGACCACATCGGCGAATTGTCTGGGGCCGGGGCCAAATCCCGTCCTGAATGGGGAAAATATCGACTTGGCTGAGAATTCCTCAGCTTTCAACCCCAAGGGCGCCATGGCACTGGATTCCAAACAATGCGAGGCCTTTCTCGCCGTGGCCGAGGCGGGCAGTTTCGAGCAGGCCGCCGCCGCGCTGCACATCACGCCCTCGGCGGTGTCGCTGCGCGTGCGCGCGCTGGAGACGCGGCTCGGCCAGCCGCTCATCGTGCGCGGGCGGCCCAGCCGCGCCACCCGGGCGGGCCGGCAACTGTTGCAGCACCTGCAGCGCGCCCGCGTCATGGAGCACGACCTGCTGGCGGGGCTCTCGGGCGGCGATGGGGAGGCGGATGCGTTCTTCGCCGTCACGCTCGCGGTCAACGCCGATTCGCTCGCCACCTGGCTGCTGCCGGCGCTGTCGGGCGTGCTGCAGCGCGAGCGCATCGCCATCGAGCTGGTGGTGGACGACCAGGAGCACACGCACGCGCTGCTGGAGGCCGGCCTGGCCCATGCCTGCGTGTCGGCCCAGCCGCATGCCATGCGCGGCTGCACGGCCGAGCCGCTGGGCCGCATGCGCTACCGGCTGGTGGCCTCGCCCGCATTCGCCGCGCAATGGTTCGGGCCGCGCGGCATCACCCGGGCGTCGGCGCGCCGGGCCCCCACGGTGGTGTTCAACCGCAAGGACCCGCTGCAGGCCAATGCGCTGCTCAATGCGTTCGGGCTGCAGGCCAGCGCCTATCCGAGCCATTACGTGCCGGCATCGGAGCCCTTCGTCGCGGCGATCCGGCTGGGGCTGGGCTACGGCATGGTGCCGGAGCTGCAGATCGGCGATGCCATCGCGCGCGGCGAGCTGATCGACGTGCTGCCCGATGCGGCGACGGACGTGGCCCTGTACTGGCACGGCTGGGCGCAGCAGCCGTCCCGGCTGGAGCGGCTTGCCCAGCGGGTGATGCAGGCGGCCCGGGGGCTGCTGTAGGCCCGCCGTTCGCTCACGTGGCGGCGCCCGGCCCGGGTACGGCGTAGAAGCCCAGGAACATGTCCACCGCGTCGTGCAGCACCTGTCGCTGCTGGGCCGGCGTGAGCGGCGGCTGACCCAGCGCCAGCTGCGGCCAGAAGGCGAAGGCCTTGACCATGCCCTGCAGCTGGTGCGCGGCGTATTGCGGATCGACCCCGCCACGCAGGCGGCCGGCCTGCTGCGCCGCGTGGATCCACGCGGGAACGCCTTCTTCCTTCTCGCCCAGGCGCGCCACCATGGCCTGCGCGCGGGCCGGGGTGTGCAGCATCTCGGCCATGGCCACGCGCGACAGGTCCATGAACGCCGCATCGCCCAGCAGCGCCATCTTGCGCTCCAGCAGCTCCAGCAACTGCGCGCGCAGGGGCCGCTGCGGATCGTGCCCCGGTGCCGCCAGCGACTGGCTGCGGTCCCACAACTGCCCGAGGATGGCGGCGAACAGGTCGTCCTTGCTGGGGAAATGGTTGTAGACCGTGCGCTTGGAGACCGCGGCCGCGGCGGCCACCCGGTCCATGCTGGTGCCGGCGAAGCCGTGCTCGCGGAACTCGCCGATCGCCGCCTGGACGATGGCATGGCGCTTGCGGTCGGTCAGGCGGGAGGGTGGCGGAGCGGTGGCGGTCATAGGCAAAATTTTACACTCGGCAGTTTACTTTTCTGGATCGAACACTACACTGTGCAGTGCAGTTTTTGGGGTGGTTGCTTGCCCCCTTGCTGCCCGCCCGGGTTCTCCGGCCATTTCACTTTCTCATCGCCATGGCTTACCGCATGTCCTCCTGTTCCGAATCGCCGGCCGCTCCGCACGGCCCGTCGCCCCAGTTCGTTGACGGGCGCTTTCGCAATGCGGCGCCCCGGCACCGCCTGGGCATGCTCAAGACGCTCGGCGTGCTGTGGCGGTTCGCCCTCGGCAAACCCGCGGACACGGTGCCGGACCGGCCCATCGCCGTCCAGCCCCTGACCACCGCCGCACTGCTGCAGGCGCCGGACGACAGCCTGTGGCGGTTGGGGCATTCGACCCTGCTGCTCAAGCTGGACGGCCGGTTCTGGCTCACCGACCCGGTGTTTTCCGAGCGCGCCTCGCCGGTGCAGTTCCTGGGCCCCAAGCGCTTTCATGCGCCGCCGCTGGCCATCGAAGACCTGCCGCCCATCGCGGGCGTGATCCTCTCGCACGACCATTACGACCACCTGGACCACGCGGCGATCCTGAAACTCGCGCCCAAGGTGGAGCACTTCGTCGCGCCGCTGGGCGTGGGCGACCGCCTCATCGCCTGGGGCGTGCCGGCGGCCAAGGTGCAGCAGTTCGACTGGTGGCAGGGCACGACCCTCGGCGGGCTGCGCCTGGTGGCCACGCCGGCGCAGCATTTTTCGGGGCGCAGCCTGTCGGACGGCAACCGCACGCTGTGGGCGTCGTGGGTGCTGATGACGGCGGACACCCGCATCTTCTTCACCGGCGACACGGGCTATTTCGACGGCTTCCAGGCCATCGGCGAGCGCTTCGGCCCGTTCGATCTCACGCTGGTGGAAACCGGCGCCTACAACGCCGACTGGCCCGACGTGCACATGCAGCCCGAGCAGAGCCTGCAGGCCCATCTGGACGTGAAGGGCCGCCACATGATGCCCATCCACAACGGCACGTTCGACCTGTCGCTGCACCCGTGGACCGAGCCCTTCGAGCGCATCACCGCGCTGGCCGCCGCAGCCGGCGTGCCGCTGGTGGCGCCGGCGATGGGCGAGCGGCTGGACATCCGGGCGCCGGCGCCGTCCCGCCACAC
>NZ_BAAJYT010000349.1:0-3094 GCF_057541515.1 Acidovorax sp. KNOB132 | reverse complement strand
CACCGCCCCCGGCACCATGTAGTCCGGCAACGCCTTGCCCAGCCTCTCGCGCAGCCAGGCCGCATCGATCCCGGCCCCTTCGTCCTGCGCTTGCAATTGCTGGCGCTCGCCATGCAGCGCCACGTGCGCCACCAGCCTGCCCTGCTGCTCCACCACCACCGCCTCCCGCACTTCGGGCTGCGCCAGCAACTGCGCCTCGATCTCCCCCCAGCTCGATCCGCAGCCCCCGGATCTTCACCTGGTGGTCCAGCCTCCCCAGGTACTCCAGCTGCCCCTGCGCGTTCCAGCGCACCAGGTCTCCCGTTCGGTACAGCCTCTGGCCTCCCTCCCCCGCCACGAACCGCTCGGCCGTCAGGCCCGGCCGTCCCAGGTAGCCCCGCGCCAGGCTGATGCCTCCCAGGTACAGCTCTCCCGCCACGCCCTGCGGCACCGGGTTCAACTGCCCATCCAGCACCCACGCCTGCGTGGCCGAGATCGGCCGCCCGATCGGCACCTGCGTGCCTCCGTCTTCACGGCACTGCCACTGCGTGACATCGATCGCCGCTTCGGTCGGGCCGTACAGGTTGTACAGGTCGGCTCGCGGCCACCGCCGCAACGCGGCGTTCTGCGTTGACGCAGGCAAAGCCTCTCCGCTGCAGACGATGCGCCGCAGGCTGGTACACGCCGCAGCGGTGCCGTCGTGGGCCAGGAAGGCCTGCAGCATGGAGGGCACGAAATGCACCGTGCTCACGGCGTGGCGCTGGATCAATGCGGCCAGCCGGGCCGGCTCCCGGTGGTCGCCCGGACCTGCCACCACCAGCCTCGCGCCCTGCATCAGGGGCCAGAAGAACTCCCACACCGATACATCGAAGCCGAACGGGGTTTTCTGCAGTACGGTGTCGCTCGCATCCAGTGCATAGGCCTGCTGCATCCAGGCCAGCCGGTTGTGCAGGGCGGCATGCCGGTTGGCCGCGCCCTTGGGCCGCCCGGTGGAGCCGGAGGTGTAGATGACGTACGCCAGGTTCTCGCCGTGCAGCGCCACCTGCGGGTCGTGTTCGCGCTCGTCGGTCAGCCGCACCGTGTCCAGCTCCAGCACCTGCAAGCCCGCCGTCTCGGGCACCTTGCCACCATGCTGGTGCTGCGTGAGCAGCAGGCCGATGCCGCTGTCCTGCACCATGTAGGCCAGCCGCTCCGGCGGGTACTCCGGGTCCAGCGGCACATACGCCCCCCCGGCCTTCAGGATGCCCAACAGCCCCACCACCATCTCGGTGCTGCGCTCCACCAAAATGCCCACTCGCGTCTCGGGCCGCACCCCCAGCTTCACCAGCCGGTGCGCCAGCTGGTTGGCGCGGGCGTTGAGCTGGCCGTAGCTCAGCGCCTCCTGGCCGAACACCAACGCAGGGGCATCGGGCTGCGCCGCCGCCTGGCGCTCGAACAGTTCGTGCACCGCCACCGGCGTGCCGTGGCCCTGGCGGTTGTCGCCCCACGCCGCCAGCCGATCGCGCTCCGCCGCGCCCAGCAACGGCACCTCGCCCACCGCCTGCCCAGGGCGCTCCGCCAGCGCCTGCAAGAGCGCCATGTAGTGCTCCCCCATCCGCTCCATCGTCCCAGAATCGAACAGCTCCGAGGCATAGATGAACTGGGCGCACACCTGTCCATCCGCTTCCTCCGTGGTGCTGAGCGTCAACTCGAATTGCGCCGCACCATCCGGCAAAGGCTGGCTCTTGAGTACCAGGTCCGGCAGATCCCGCAAGGAGGACAGGCCATTGCGCTGGTGATTGAAAAGCACCTGGAACAGGGGGCTGACGCCGAGGCTGCGATCAGGCTGCAAGGCTTCCACCAATTGCTCGAAGGGCAGATCCTGGTGCGCCTGCGCACCCTGTGCCGCCTGCCTGGCGGCGGCCAGCACTTCGCCAAGCGGCGTGCGACCGTCGAACTGCCCGCGCAGCACCTGTGTATTCACGAAGAATCCGATCAGGCCCTGGGTCTCCACCCGGTCGCGGTTGGCAATGGGCACCCCCACGCGGATGTCGTGCAGGCCTGTGTAGCGATGCAGAAGTGCCTGGAAACCCGCAAGCAGTGCAACGAACAAAGTGGCGTCCTGCGAACGCACCCGACGCTGCAGGGCGCTGACGATTTCCTTGGGAAGCTCGATTTCCCACAGCGCCGATCGGTATTGGCCCTCCGTGCGCCGAACATGATCGGTGGGCAGTTGCAACACGGGATGTTCGTCGCCCAACTGCTTTGTCCAATAGGCGAGCTGCCGGTCTTTCTCACCGGCCTCCAGCCACTGCCTTTGCCATGCCGCATAGTCGGCGTACTGGATGGGCAGGGGCGCCAGCGCAAGGGACCGGCCCAATAACCGCTCCCGGTACCGGGCCACGAATTCCTCCACGAGCACCTGCATGGACCAGCCGTCGGAGACGATATGGTGCATGACCACCACAAGCCAATGCTCGCGCTCGCCGAGGCGGATCAGCCCGACCCGCAGCAACGGCCCCGCGCTGAGATCGAAGGGCGTTTGGCTGATGCGCCGGGCCGCCTGTTGTGCACGGTGCGGCCGATCTGCCAGTGCCACCGTGCGCAGATCCGCCACGTCCAGAGCGAACCGGGAATGTGCCTGAATCACCTGCTCGGCCGTGCCGTCAAGGCGCGGGCGGAACACGGTGCGCAAGGCCTCGTGCCGCTCGATCAGATCGGTGAAGCTGGCATGGAGGGCCTCGCTGTCCAGCGCGCCCTGCAAATGCAAGGCCCCGCTGATGTGGTACGCCGTGCTTTGTGGATCCAGCTGCCACAGGAACCATTGCCGCAACTGCGCATGCGACAGGGCAAGGGGACCGACACGCTCTGCAGCGCTCAGTGCCGTGATGGGCGGCCCTGAAGGGTCCGCCGAAGGGGTTTCGGCCTGGGTCGCGGCAATCGCCTGGGCAAGGGTTGCCAGCCGCTGGTGCTCGAACACCTGCCGCGGCCCCAGTGGCAGGCCCCGCGCACGGGCCTGGGCGCACACCTTGAGGCTCAGGATCGAATCCCCGCCCAGTTCGAAGAAGTGGTCATTGCGCCCTACGCCGCTGCACCCCCACGCACCTCGGCCCAGATCTGCGCCAGCGCCCTCGAT
>NZ_BAAJYT010000348.1:0-3098 GCF_057541515.1 Acidovorax sp. KNOB132 | reverse complement strand
GCGCGGGTGGGCGCGCTGCGCCGCTGTATCGGCAACCTGGTGGGCAACGCCGTGCGCTACGGCGGCGGCGCCGAGATCACGCTGAGCGACGATGGCGCCGCGGTGCGCATCGCCGTGCGCGACCACGGGCCCGGCCTGCCCGAGCAGGAGCTGGACCGGGTGATGCAGCCCTTCTACCGCGTGGAGGGCTCGCGCAACCGGCACAGCGGCGGCGTGGGCCTGGGGCTGTCGATCGCACACGACATCGCGCAGCGCCACGGCGGCAGCCTGCAGCTGGGCAATGCGCCAGGCGGCGGTCTGGTTGCCACCGTCACGCTGCCGCGCGGGGACGGGAACGGGGACGGCCAGGCAATGCGTTTGCTATAAAAACAATAGCTGCGGAGGCAATCAACCTTCTGGCGCTGGCACGTCGGCGCATCGAATTGCTCTGGCGGGGGGCCGGCAGGGGATGGCCCGCGTCGCCCCGCTCCGGCTAAGACCGTTGGAAGAAATGGCGCAGCCGCTGCGCGATTCCCCCGGAGGGGGCATGCGCCGGCGCGGTGGTGGCCGCCGCCGCGGTCGGCAAGCGGGCTTGCGCCTTGGCCTGGGCCTTGGCCTGTGCCTGGGCCCGCGCCTTGTCCTCGGCATCGAACAGATCCTGCAGGGTGACCCTCGTCGCTTGTGCCTCCAACTCGGGCTCTTCGGCGATGGTGAACAGGGTCCGGCCTTGCAGTCGGGCCATCGCGGCTTGCACCTCGGGGCTCTCGTCGGTCTGGATCTCCTCGGCGTGTGCCGAATCCGGTACGGGCTGCGCTGCGGGCGGCGGCTCCTGCCGGATCTCCGGGTGCGCCCCGGAAGGGGCTTGCGCCGCCGGCGGTTCCGCTGCGGGGCGGGGGAGCGGGGCGGTAAAGGCCGGTCCCGCGCTCGCGTTCATGTAGCGGATGGCGGAGGCCACGTCGGACGCCCGCTGGCTGGCAGTGCCGTCCAGCGGCTGGCGCGGCCGGGGCGTCGTTTGTGGCCTGGAATGGCGCCCCACCAGGCCGGACAGCAGGCCGCCACCGCCGTGGCTGCTGCTGGCTTTGGGCGCCGTACCCACTGTTTTCCCGGGCGAGGTCGACGGGGCCGCGTTCGGAGTGGGACGGGAGTGCGGCAGCAGTTTGGAAAATTTCACGGACCAGACCTTCGTTTCAACTGGCACAGACCAGAGGATGAAACAGGATGGTGTTCCTGGTGCAGTGGAATTCGCTTTGCCGCACGAACGCGCCGTGGCCCATACGAAGCTGGCGTATTGCAACGGATTAGAATTAATTTGCTATAAAAATAATAGCTACAAAGGCAATCGGATCTAGGGCGTTCGGCACTTCTATGGCTTGGCCGCGGGCACGGCTTCCGGCGATGCCTACACCCGCTGGAAGCGCGGCTGCGCCCGTCCGTCGATCACCACGGTTTCCTCGAACATCGCGGCGGGCCGCACCCACAGCCCCCGCTCGCCGTAGAGCGCGCGGTACAGCGTCATGGGCTCCAGCGTCTCGCTGTGGCGCGCGGTGTCGATCACCTCGTACAGCAGGCCCTTGTAGTGGCGATAGAGGCCGGGCGGGGTGGGGCGCAGGGCGGGAAGGTCGTCGGTCATGGATACGATAGGGGATTGGCAAACGGGGGATGGCGGGACATGGACCAGGCGGATTTCGTTCACATGGTGCGCATGAGCGAGCACGCGAGCGCTGAAGACTCCAGCGCGTACCGGCGCAGTGTCGCCGCTTTCGCTGCCCTGGGGTACGCCTGGGTGGTGGGTTGCCTGCTGCTGTCGGCGGGGCTGCTGGCCTGGGTGTTGCCCCAGTTGTGGCATGGCCGCTTTCGCGTGGCCTACGTGTGGGTGGTGCTCGGGGCGGGCGGCCTGCTGTGGACCTGCCTGCGCGCGCTCTGGGTGCGCATCGATGCGCCCGATGGCCTGCCCATCACGGCGGCCGATGCGCCCGGCCTGTTCGAGGCGCTGGAGCGCATCCGCACCAAGGTCAAGGGCCCGGCGCTGCACGGCGTGTACCTGGACGGCGACTTCAACGCCAGCATCCGGCAGACGCCGCGCTGGGGCCTGTTCGGCGGCGCGGTCAACCACCTCACCATCGGCCTGCCGCTCGTCATGGCGCTGGACAAGCCGCGCCTGATGGCCGTGCTGGCGCACGAATATGGCCACCTGCGCGGTGGCCACGGCCAATTCACCGCCTGGATCTACCGCACGCGGCTGGGCTGGCTGCGCCTGCACGAGGGCCTGCGCGATGGCAGCGGGCCGGTGGCGGCGGCCACGCAGGCCTTCCTGCGTTGGTACTTCCCGCGCTTCGCCGCGCGGACGTTCGCCCTGGCGCGCCAGGACGAATACGAGGCGGACCGCATCGCCGGCCGGTTGCTGGGCCCCGACGTGGCGGCCGCTGCGCTGGCCGAGATCGAGATCAAGGCCGCCTGGCTGGCGGACGAGTTCTGGCCCGGGCACTGGCGCACGGCCGTGGCCCACCCGCTGCCGGTGGGTCCCTACGGCGCCCTGCGACGCCTGCTGGCGATGCCGGTCGAGGCCGGCTTCGCCCACGAGGCGCTGCGCCAGGCCGTGCGGCGCATCAGCGGCGTGGACGACACCCACCCGGTGCTGCGCGACCGGGTCGAGGCGCTCACCGGTGCGCGGCCTGCCCTGCCCGAGGGATCGCGCCGCGGCGCCCTGTCGCTGCTGGGCCGCGATCCGCAGCGCTGGATCGACCATTTCGACCGCCTGTGGTGCCAGGAAAACGCCACCGGCTGGAAGGAGCACCACGCCTGGCTGACCCGGGTGCGCGAACGGGCCGAGGCGCTGAAAGCCAGCGCGACCCGCCACAACGCCGACGAAACCGTGGAATGGGCCACGCTGCTGCGCCAGCTGGACCCCGCCGCCGATGTGCGCCCCCTGTACGAGGCGCCCTGCAGCGCAGCAGCGAGCACGCCGGCGCGCTGCAGGGGCTGGCCCGCTGCCTGCCGGCCTCCGACCGGGAGGCCCGCCTGGCCGTTCTGGCGCGGCTGTGGGATGCGGCGCCGGCCCGGCGCTGGTGGGCGGCCAATGCCGCCGTCGCCGAACTGGAGACGACGCGGCCGGGCCTGGA
>NZ_BAAJYT010000347.1:0-3112 GCF_057541515.1 Acidovorax sp. KNOB132 | reverse complement strand
GTGCCGGGGCGCGGCGCATGAAGCAGCTCGCGCTCGACATCGGCCTGGCCACCGGGCCCACGCTGTCCCGGTTCTTCGCCGGCACCAACGAGGCGGCCCTGCAGCACCTGCGGCTGGCCGTGGGCGACGGCGCCGTCGAGGTGCTGCGCTCGCCGGTGCCCACCTACCTCTGGGGCGAGTCGGGCAGCGGCAAGACCCACCTGCTGGAGGCCGTGCGCGAGGCCCTGCGCGAGCAGGGCGCCTCGGTCGGCTGGCTCGATGCCTCGGTGGCCGAGCCGACGGCGTTCGACGACCGCTGGTCCGCCGTGCTGCTGGACGAGGTGCACCTGTACAACACGGCCCAGCAGGCCGCCGCCTTCAACTGGTTCGTCAATGCCATCAGCCCCGCCGTGGGCGAGCCCCGCTGGGTGCTGGCCGCCGGCCAGACGCCGCCGGCCGACCTGCCGCTGCGCGACGATCTGCGCAGCCGCCTGGGCTGGGGCCACATCTTCCAGCTGCACCTGCTGGGCGAGGCCGAGCGCCGCGCCGTGCTGCGCCAGGAGGCCGACGCGCGCGGCATCTTCCTGGGCGACGATGTGATGGACTACATGCTCAAGCGCTTCTCGCGCGATCTGGGCAGCCTCATGCAGCTGCTGGACCAGTTGGACAGCTTCGCCCTGCGCACCCAGCGCGCCATCACCATTCCCCTGCTGCGGGCCATGCTGGAGTCCGAATAGCGGCGCACGCCGCCGGCTTTCCTCCCCTTCGCCCGCCCCTTTTCCCATACACCACACCGCATGAACCCTGAACCCCCGGCGCAACGCCCTCGGCTGGCCCTGTTCGACCTCGACCACACGCTGCTGCCGCTCGACTCCGACTACGAGTGGGGCGAGTTCACCATCCGCATCGGCTGGAACGACCCGGTCGAGTTCGGCCGCCGCAACGACGAGTTCTACGCCCATTACCAGGCCGGCACGCTGAACGTGCACGACTACGTGCGCTTTGCCATCGAGGCCGTGCGCCAGCGCGGGCCCGAGGCCGCCGCGGCGGCGCATGCGCAGTTCATGCGCGAGGTGATCGGGCCCGCCATCCATCCGCAGGCGCTGGCGCTGGTGCGCCAGCACCAGGCGGCGGGTGACCAGGTGGTCATCATCACGGCCACCAACGAGTTCGTGACCGGCCCCATCGCCCAGGCGCTGGGTGTGGACGAGTTGCTCTCCATGGGCCTTGCGCGCGACGCGCAGGGCTGGTACACCGGCGCCATCGAGGGCACGCCGACCATGCGCGAAGGCAAGGTGCGGCGCATGGAAGAATGGCTGGCGGCGCGCGGCCTGGCCTGGAGCGGCGTGGAGAGCACGTTCTACAGCGACTCCATGAACGACGTGCCGCTGCTCGAAACCGTCGACCACCCGGTGGCCACCAACCCCGACCCCCGCCTGCGGGCGCTCGCGCAGCAGCGTGGCTGGCGCATATTGGATCTCTTTCCCACCCAACCATGATCAAGAAGTTCATCGACAAACTGCTGGGCAAGGGCGCCCCCGGCGCCGGCCGCGGAAAGAACCGCTTCGGCAAGCGCGAGGAAGTGCCCGCCTCGGTGCACGGCATCAACCCCGAACTGGTGGACCGCCGCGCGGCCGACGTGGTGCGCACGCTCAAGGCGGCGGGCTACGAGGCCTACATCGTGGGCGGCGCCGTGCGCGACCTGCTGCTGGGCCTGCGGCCCAAGGACTTCGACGTGGCCACCAACGCCACGCCCGAGCAGGTCAAGGGCCTGTTCCGCCGCGCCTTCATCATCGGCAAGCGCTTTCGCATCGTGCACGTGGTGCACGGCCGCGGCCGCGAGCACGAGGTGATCGAGGTCTCCACCTTCCGCGCCTACCTGGACAACACCGCCATCGAGCAGCAGGTGAGCGGCAACGAAAAGACCAGCAAGCAGCAGCTGGTGGGCATGCAGCACGCCGTGGACGCCAGCGGCCGCGTGCTGCGCGACAACGTCTGGGGCCCGCAGGACGAAGACGCCACGCGGCGCGACTTCACCGTCAACGCGATGTACTACGACCCCGAAACGCAGGTCGTGGTGGACTACCACAAGGGCATCCAGGACGCGAAGAAAAAGCTGCTGCGCATGATCGGCGACCCGGCCACGCGCTACCGCGAAGACCCGGTGCGCATCATCCGGGCCGTGCGTTTCGCGGCCAAGCTCGCAGGCCTGGGTTTCACCATCGAGCCCAAGACGGCCGGCCCGCTGATCGAGTCGCAGGCGCTGCTGGCCGACGTGCCGCAAAGCCGCATGTTCGACGAAATGCTCAAGCTGCTGCAGACGGGCCACGCGCTGGCCACGATCGCGCAGCTCAAGAAGCTGGGCATGGCGACCGGCATCTATCCGCTGCTGGACGTGGTGGTCGAGCGCGCCGATTCCTCCTTCGTGAGCGCCGCCCTGGCCGACACCGACCGCCGCGTGGGCGAGGGCAAGCCCGTGGCGCCGAGCTTCCTGCTGGCCTGCGTGCTGTGGCAGGACGTGAAGACCGGCTGGGACCGGCGCATCGCGCAGCGCGAGCAGCCGTTTCCCGCGCTGCAGGACGCCATCGACGACGTGTTCGAGCGGCGCATCGGCGACGTGTCGGGCCGCGGCAAGCTGGCCGCGGACATGCGCGAGATCTGGGTCATGCAGCCGCGCTTCGACAAGCGCGTGGGCTCCACGCCCTACAGCATGGTGGCCCAGGCGCGCTTTCGTGCCGGCTTCGACTTCATGCGCCTGCGCGCCGATGTGGGCGAGGTCGAGGAGGCGCTGGCCGAATGGTGGCAGGAGTTCCAGCACGCCGACGACATGCGCCGCGACGACATGATCGACCAGGCCCGCGAAGAGCAGAAGTCCCGCCAGCGCAAGGCCCAGCCCGTCGTGCGCCGCGTGCCCCGGCCTGCGGCGGATGCGGACGGCGCTGCAGCCTCCCCTGGCGAGGCCCGCCCGGCCACTGCCCCCTCCCGGGGCGATCAGGAAGGGCAGGACGGCCAGGACCATGAACACGATGGTGGCGAAGACCCGGCCGGCGACGGCCAGACCGCCCCCAAGAAGCGCCGCCGGCGCCGCCGCAAGCCTTCGGGCGGTGGTGGCGGCGAGGGCGCGGCCCCCGCG
>NZ_BAAJYT010000346.1:0-3114 GCF_057541515.1 Acidovorax sp. KNOB132 | reverse complement strand
CGCTGGCGTTCGTGATGGGCGTGCTCATCATCATTCCCATCGGCGGCGCGGACATGCCGGTGGTGGTCTCGATGCTCAACAGCTACTCGGGCTGGGCGGCGGCGGGCATCGGCTTCAGCCTGAACAACAGCATGCTCATCATCGCCGGATCGCTGGTGGGCAGCTCGGGCGCCATCCTGTCCTACATCATGTGCAAGGCGATGAACCGCTCGTTCTTCAACGTGATCCTGGGTGGGTTCGGCGGCGATGCGGCGGCGGCTTCGGCCGGCGGCGCGCAGGCGCAGCGCAGCGTCAAGAGCGGCAGCGCCGACGACGCCGCCTTCGTGCTGGGCAACGCCGAGACCGTGGTGATCGTGCCGGGCTACGGCCTGGCCGTGGCGCGCGCCCAGCATGCGGTCAAGGAGCTGGCCGCGAAGCTGGCCGAGAAGGGCATCACCGTCAAATACGCCATCCACCCGGTGGCCGGGCGCATGCCGGGCCACATGAACGTGCTGCTCGCCGAGGCCGAGGTGCCCTACGACCAGGTGTTCGAGATGGAAGACATCAACGGCGAATTCGGACAGGTGGACGTGGCCATCATCCTCGGCGCCAACGACGTGGTGAACCCTGCCGCGCACACCAAGGGCAGCCCCATCTACGGCATGCCCATCCTGGAGGCCTACAAGGCCAAGACCGTGATCGTGAACAAGCGCTCCATGGCGGCGGGCTATGCCGGCCTGGACAACGAACTGTTCTACATGGACAAGACCATGATGGTCTTCGGCGACGCCAAGAAGGTCGTGGAGGACATCGGCAAGGCCATCGAATAGGCCCGCGCGCCCTCCGGCGCCGCCCGCTGGCGGCCGCTGCGGCAGGGGCAGCACGGTTTAGGGAAACTACAGGCCCCTGGCGCCTTCGCCCGCGACGACAATGCGGGCTCCTTTTTGTAACAGCAGGTTTGGAGACACACAGCATGAATGACCGCCCGTGGCTTGCCGCCTACCCACCCGGGGTGCCGGCCGACATCGACCCGGCGCAGTACCCCTCGCTCATCGCCCTGATGGAAGAGGGCTTCGGCAAATACGCCGACCGCGTGGCCTACAGCTACATGGGCAAGGATGTGAGCTTCGGCGAGACGGACGTGCAAAGCCGCCACATTGCGGCCTATCTCCAGGGCCTGGGGCTGGCCAAGGGCGACCGCGTCGCGGTGATGATGCCCAACGTGCCGCAGTACCCCGTGGCCGTGGCCGCCATCCTGCGCGCGGGCTTCGTGGTGGTGAACGTGAACCCGCTGTACACCCCGCGCGAGCTGGAGCACCAGCTCAAGGACTCGGGCGCCAAGGCCATCGTCATCATCGAGAACTTCGCCGCCACGCTGCAGGCGTGCATCGGCGCCACGCAGGTCAAGCACGTCGTGCTGTGCGCCATGGGCGACCGACTGGGCTTCCCCAAGGGTTTGATCGTCAACTATGTGGTGCGCAGCGTGAAGAAGCTCGTGCCGCCGTTCAACCTGCCCGGCGCGGTGCGCTTCAACGACGCGCTGTCGCAGGGCGCGCGCGGCACGCTCAAGGTTCCCGACCTGCGCCCCGACGACGTGGCCCTGCTGCAGTACACGGGCGGCACCACGGGCGTGAGCAAGGGCGCCGTGCTCCTGCACCGCAACATCATCGCCAACGTGCTGCAGGCCGAAGCCTGGAACC
Organism: Acidovorax sp. KNOB132; assembly: GCF_057541515.1. NCBI lineage: Bacteria > Pseudomonadati > Pseudomonadota > Betaproteobacteria > Burkholderiales > Comamonadaceae > Acidovorax > Acidovorax sp. KNOB132. The sequence goes on along the minus strand of NZ_BAAJYT010000346.1, from coordinate 1,435 downwards.
TGCCCGTGATGCAGACCGTGCCGGCCAACGAGCAGCCCACGACCGTGTGCGCGCTGCCGCTCTATCACATCTTCGCCTTCACGGTGAACATGATGATGAGCATGCGCACGGGCGCCAAGAACATCCTGCTGCCCAACCCCCGCGACCTGGCGGCGGTGCTCAAGGAGCTTTCACGGCACACCTTCCACAGCTTCCCGGCCGTGAACACACTGTTCAACGGCCTGGCCCACCACCCCGACTTCAACACCGTGAACTGGAAGAACCTCAAGGTGTCGGTGGGCGGCGGCATGGCCGTGCAGGGCGCGGTGGCCAAGCTCTGGCTGGAAAAGACCGGTTGCCCCATCTGCGAAGGCTACGGCCTGTCGGAGACCAGCCCCACGGTCGCCTGCAATCCGGCCACGGAAAAGGCGTTCACCGGCACCATCGGCGTGCCGATCTCCAGCACCTACATGAAGCTCATCGACGACGATGGGCGCGACGTGACCGAGCCGGGCGCGCGCGGCGAGATCGCCATCAAGGGCCCTCAGGTCATGGCCGGCTACTGGCAGCGGCCCGACGAGACCGCCAAGGTCATGACGGACGACGGCTACTTCAAGTCCGGCGACATCGGCGTGATCGATGAGCGCGGCTACTTCAAGATCGTGGACCGCAAGAAGGACATGGTGCTGGTGAGCGGCTTCAACGTCTACCCCAACGAGGTCGAGGACGTGGTGGCCACGCTGCCCGGCGTGCTCGAATGCGCGGTGGTGGGCGTGCCCGACGAAAAGACGGGCGAAGCCGTCAAGCTGGTCATCGTCAAGCGCGGCACCGACCTCACCGAGGCGCAGGTGCGCGAGTTCTGCAAGGCCAACCTCACCGGCTACAAGCAGCCCCGCGTGATCGAGTTCCGCGAATCGCTGCCCAAGACCCCGGTGGGCAAGATCCTGCGCCGCGAGCTGCGCGACAAGCGCTAGTGCGGCCCGCCCCGTCCTGGCCCCGGGCCACCCCGGCGCGGGCGCAACCGCTGGGGGCGTTGCGGCCGTGACGACCGCCATCCTCAGCGCCCTGGCCGAAGAGCAGCAGGGCCTCGTTGACGCGCTCTCCCGGGGGCGCCGCACCCTGCATGCCGGCCGCACGTTCTGGAGCGGCAGCCTGCACGGGTGCGAGGTCGTGCTGGCGCTCTCGGGCATCGGCAAGGTCGCGGCAGCCACCACCGCCACCGCGCTGATCGAGCGCTTCGGCGCGGCACGCGTGGTGTTCACCGGCGTGGCCGGCGGCCTGGGCGCGGACGTGCAGGTGGGCGACGTCGTCGTGGCGCACGACTTCCTGCAGCACGACATGGACGCCTCGCCCCTGTTCCCCCGCTGGGAGCTGCCCGGCTACGGCCGCACCCGGCTGCCGTGCGATGACGCGCTGGCTGGCCGGCTGGCCGATGCCGCCGGCGAATGCCTGGCCG
>NZ_BAAJYT010000345.1:0-3123 GCF_057541515.1 Acidovorax sp. KNOB132 | reverse complement strand
GCAGCAGGTCGTTCAGGCCCTTGCTCTCCGGCACGAAGGCCGCAGGGCGCAACAGCGCGCGGATGTTCAGCTCCGGCGCGCGCTGCAGCTTGAGCAGGTCCTTGGCCATCAGGATGCCGATGATGTTCTCGCGCTCGCCCTGATAGACGGGAAACCGCGAGTGCGCGGTGTCGATGACCTGGTGCAGCAGGGCATCGAACGGCGCCTCGATGTCGATCAGGTCCATGCGCGGGGCGGCCACCATCACGTCGCTGGCCCGCATCTCGGCCATGCGCAGCACGCGCTCGAGCATCACGCGGGCATCGGCGTTGATGATCTGGTTGTCTTCGGCTTCCGCCAGGGTGGCGATCAGCTCGTCGGTCGAATCCGGGCCGGGGTGGATGAACTCGACGAGCCGCTGCAGGAACGTGCGCTTGTCCTCTCGTTCGGACGGGCGCGCGGAATGGGGGTCGGACACGGTCTTGGAATGCAGGACGTGCGGTGGTTGATCAGGCCCTAAGGATAGCGGAAGCGCCGCGCTGGCGGCCCTGCCGGGCGCCCGGGGCCGTCATTCGGCCGACTGGTGGCGCCCGTCGCGCACGCCGCGCCGCACTTCCTGCAGCCCGGCCAGGAGCCGCCAGAACTGGCGGGCCTGCTTCTTGAAGCGGTAGTCCATCTCGGCGAACTGGTGCACCACCATCTGCGCCATGCGGGTGTCCAGGCCGCGCGCGGCAGTTGCAGGTAGGCCTCGGACTCCGAGCCGTCGCGGCGCACGGTGGCGCCGGCATTGCGCGCGATTTTCAGCATGGCGGTGTTCTCGCTCAGGGCATGGATGAACACCATGCTCACGCCCTGGTTGCGCGCATGCATCACGGCGCGATCGAACAGCCGCGCGCCGAAGCCGCGCCCCCGCGCCTGGCCCAGCACGGACACGCCGAACTCGGCGCAGCTTTGGTGCTCCGGCGAATCGGCGTAGGCGAGGTGGGCGACGGCGATGAGTTCGAGCCGCCGGTTGTAGATGCCGAAGATCTCGTCGCGCACGAAATCCAGCTGGTCCACATAGCGCTGCACCTGTTCGTCGCTGGCGGCGTAGCCGAAGCGCAGGTAGCGGTCCGCAGGCTCCAGCCGCAGCAGGTGGGCGGCGATGCGCTCGCGGTACCCGGGGCCGAGCGAGCGGATCGGCACCATGACCGGCGAGCTGCCCCGCCGGTGCGGCGGGCGGGGCGCTTCGCTGCGCAGCACAGTGCCGCCTGCATCGGGGGACGCGCGAAGCCAGTCTTGGGTGGGGATCATGATGGCGCGATTTTAGGGTTTTCCCTTATCCCTGGCCAAACTTTTTGTTGCACTGCGGCACAGCAGGCGAAGCCTCTCCGCCCCCGGACGGCGCCACCGACGGGCCCGAGGGCGCGGGCAGCTATGGATTCAAGAGCGCCTGCGCGCTACACCGGCACGGCGGTGGTGGCCTTCACGCGGTCCAGCACGAAGCTCGTCTTGCAATCCTGAACGCTGGGGTGCTTGAGCAGCGTGTCCATGATGAAGCGGCTGTAGTGCGCCATGTCGGCCACCACGACGCGCAGCAGGTAGTCCATCTCGCCTGTGAGCGCGGCGCACTCCACCACCTCGGGCCAGGTCTGCACGCTGGCGCGAAACAGGTCCATGGGGTTGCGCTTGTGGCTCTCGGTGTGCTTTTCGAGGCGCACGTTCAGGTAGGCCGTGAGGCCCAGGCCCACCGACTCGGGCCGGACCAGCGCCACGTAGCGGTCGATCACGCCACTGTCCTCCAGGCGCTTGGCGCGGCGTAGCACGGCGCTCGGCGACAGCCCCACCCGCTCTCCGATTTCGTCGTAGGTCTCGCGTCCGTTCACCTGTAAACAGCGCAAGATGGCGCGGTCGAGCTTGTCGAGTGCGTGGTCAGCGGTCATGGCGCAGGATTCTACGGATCTCAGGCACGGCTGCGAAGGTGAATTCCATCGCTGCCGAATGCACGTATGTCCCGATGTGGAAGGCTGCGCATCGTCGCAAAATCTCCAAAAAAGAACGATCGTTCTTTTTTATAAGAGAGTGTTTTCACACCACCACCGGAGACAAACCATGTTCGTTGCATTCAGCCGCCTGCTGCGCGGTTTCGCTTTCGTCCTGGCCGCGTTCGCATTGCAGGGCTTGCAGGGCGCCAGCGCCCAGTCCGGCTACGCGCAGACCCGCTACCCCATCGTTTTGGTGCACGGCCTGTTCGGATTCGATTCCGCGCTGGGCGTGGATTACTTCTACCGAATTCCGCAGGCGCTGCAGCGCGATGGCGCCCGCGTGTTCGTGGCGCAGGTATCGGCGGCCAACAGCACCGAGGTGCGGGGCGAGCAGTTGCTGGCCCAGGTGAAGAACATCCGGGCGCTCACGGGCGCCGAGAAGGTCCACCTGATCGGCCATTCGCATGGCGGCCCGACGGCGCGGTACGTCGCCGGGGTGGCGCCGCAGTGGGTGGCGTCGGTCACCTCCGTGGGCGGCGTCAACCGCGGTTCGCGCGTGGCGGACGTGGTGCGCGGGGTCGCGCCCAAGGGCAGCGTGAGTGAGGCGGTGGCCAGCCAGGCGGCTTCGGCGCTGGTGGCGCTCATCAATCTGTCGTCAGGCGGCAGCGGCCTGCCGCAGATGCCGACCGCGGCGCTGGATTCGCTCACCACCGAGGGTTCGGCGCGCTTCAACCAGCGCTTCGGCGCGGGCGTGCCCACCAGCGGCTGCGGCGACGGGGCCGATCTGGTCAACGGCGTGCGCTACTACTCGTGGACCGGCGTGCGCACGGTCACCAACGTGCTCGATGCCAGCGACGCCCTGCTCGCCACGACCGGGCTGGTGTTCAACGAGGCCAACGACGGCCTGGTGTCGGCCTGCTCGGCACGCCTGGGCAAACACCTGGGCGACTACCGCCAGAACCATCTGGACGAGGTCAACCAGTTGCTCGGCCTGCGGGACTGGCTGTCGGTGGCCCCGGTCACGCTGTACCTGGACCAGGCCAACCGCCTCAAGAAAGTAGGCCTGTGACAAGCCGGCCGATAGCGCACCCGCCTGTGGCACGCATCCCCGGCGCGGCACTGGCGGCGTGCGGCATCGCCGCGGCCGCCGCCCTGCTCTGGTGGGCCACGGGCGGCCCGG
>NZ_BAAJYT010000344.1:0-3136 GCF_057541515.1 Acidovorax sp. KNOB132 | reverse complement strand
GGGGCCGGCATGCCGGCCCCTGCGCTGCCCGGCGAGGGAGCGCCGGTGGAAAGGCCGCTTACTTGGCAGCCACCGTCTCTGGCATGGCCGAGGAGTGGTGGTGGGCGATCAGCCACTGGCCGTTCACGCGCTCGTACACGTAGGTGTAGCGGGCCTGCACGGTCTTGCCGTCCTTGAAGCGGAACGTGTAGGTGCCCACGTCCTGTGCCACGTTGCAGCCGATGCGGATCTTGCGGCTGTCGATCTTGCCTTGCGGCTCGCTCTTGAGGAACTTCACGAAGTAGTCGCGGATTTCCAGCGGCGTCGTGCGGGGCTGGTTGGACACGGTGGGCAGCAGCACGCCGTCCTGCGCGTAGTTCGCGGTGACCCTGTCCGGGTCCAGCGTGCGCAGCGAGTCGTTCCAGCGGTCGAACAGCGCGGAGATCTGCTTTTCGTCGGCAGGGAAGCAGACCGGCTCACCCTGACCCTGCGCGAAGGCCGGGGCGGAGACGGAGAACAGAGCCAGGGCAGCTGCGGAGAGGGCGGTGTGAAGCGTCTTCATGGGATCCTTTGAGAAAAGTGGGTCAAGCGCCGGCTTTCGCCTGCACTGCATCGCTCACTGCGATACAGGACCTATTCTTCAAGGCGCGCATGAACACGGCCGTTGCAGCCCCATGAAGGGCAGATGACGCAAAAATGAACCGCGGATGAACAGGCGTTCGCCCCGGTGTCACTCGGCCGCGGCGTCCAGCCGGTACCCGAAGCCGCGCACCGTTTTCAGAAGCGAGATGGCATGGCCCTCGTCGATTTTCGCGCGCAGGCGGCGCACGTAGACATCGACCACGTTCGTCAGCGGATCCTCGTTGGTGCCCCAGACATTGGAGAGGATGCGCTCACGGCTGTACACCCGGCCGGGCGCGCTCATGAGCAGTTCCAGAAAGGCCAGCTCCTTCGCGGTCAGCGCGATGGGCTGGCCGGCGCGGGTGGCCTGCATGCGCTCCAGGTCGAGCACCAGATCGGCCACCTGCAGCGTGCTGGCGCGCTGGCGCTGCTCGCGCCCCCGGCGCATCAGCGCCTCGATGCGGGCCAGCAGCTCTTCGAACGCGAAGGGCTTGGTGAGGTAGTCGTCGGCGCCCAGCCGCAGGCCGTTGACCTTGTCCTCGGTGTTGCTGAGTGCGCTGAGCATCAGCACCGGCACGTGGCGCCCTTCGGAGCGCAGTGTCTGGCACAGCTCCAGGCCGCTCAGGCCGGGCAGCATGAGGTCGAGCAGCAGCAGCCCGGGATCGCCGGTGCGCGCCAGGGCCAGGCCGTCCGGGCCGTTGCGCGCCAGCTCCACGCTGTAGCCTTCGGCCTTGAGGCCGCGCAGCAGGAAGTCCGCCACGCGCGGATCGTCTTCGACCACCAGGATGTTCATGCGGTTTCCTCGGGGGACAGGGTTTCGGGGTGGCTGGCCGAAGGCACGGTGATCTGCACCACCGTGCCCACGCCGGGCTGGCTGTCGATGTCGATGCGGCCATGGTGCGCGTGCACGATGGACTGCGCGATCGACAGTCCGATGCCGGTGCCGTCCGCGCGGTGTGCCCGCGCGCGCTGGCCGCGCACGAAGCGCTGGAACACGGCGGGCAGTTCCTCGGCCTCGATGCCGATGCCTTCGTCGCGCACCAGCACCTGGGCTTCGCCGTCGGGGCCGGGCTGGCAGCCCACGCGCACTGTGCCGCCGCGCTGCGAATAGCGCACCGCGTTGTCCAGCACGATCATCAGCGCCTGGCGCAGCCGGTCGGCATCGGCGTTCACCATCAGCGGGCCGCCGGGGGCGGGTGGCAGGGGCTCCACGGCCACGCCGTGCAGTCCGCCCAGCGCGGCGGCCTGCTCCGCCGCATCGGTCACCAGGGCCTGCAGATCGATGTGGCGCGGGCGGATCACCAACTGGTCCGCCTCGGTCCTGGCGATCAGCAGCAGGTCGTGGATCACCTTGGTGAGCTGGTCGACGCCGCCGACGATGCGCTGCAGCGTCTGGCGGTATTCCTGCGCCGGCCGGTCGCCGCCGCGCATCGCGATCTCGGCCTCGCCCCGGATGGCCGTGGCGGGCGTGCGCAGTTCGTGGCCCAGGTCGGCGAACAGCTGGCGCCGGCGCTGGTCCACGCGCTGCAGGGTTTCGTGCGCCACGCTCAGTTCATGCGTGCGGGCCTGCACCGCGTCCTCCAGTTCGCGGCGCGCCGCATCGGCATGGGCGCGGTGCTGCTGCAGCTCCGCCGCCATGGCATTGAAGTGCTGGGCGACGCGGTCGAATTCGTCCTTCGAGCCGGTGGCCACCCGGTGGTCCAGCGCGCCGGCCTGCAAGGCCCGCGTGCCGGCCAGCAGGCGGTCCAGGGGGCGCTGCAGGCGGCGGTTCAGGTGCAGCGCCAGCAGGGCCGCCACGGCGAGGGTGACGATCACCAGCGTGATCGCCTGCTGGCGCAGCACGTCCAGCCCGCGCTCGGTGGCGGCGCGCGCCACGGGAACAGCGCTGCGCTGGCGCTCGATGGCGCCGTTGATGAGCTCGCGCAGGTCCAGGCCGCGCGCCATGTCGAACGTGGCGTTCAGCTCTTCCCACACCGCAGGGAAGTCGGCCCCGGGCTCCAGCGGCTGCAGCTGCGCCAGGCGGGCCTCCACGGCCTGGATGTTGTCCTCCAGCAGCTCCGTCACGCGCACGAGCTGCGGCACCTCCTGGGGCATGGACATGCCCTCGCGGTGGGCCAGTTCGTGCCACAGGGCCAGGTCGCGGCGGGCCAGCTCCGCCAGGGCGGCCGCGCTTTGGTGCATGCGTTCGAGCAGCCGCTCGCGCACCTCGGGCACGGCATTGGCGTTCATCAGGCGCTGGGTGGCCCACACGCGCAGCCGCTGCTTGTTGGCCGACAGGTCCAGCAACTCCGAGAGGATGTCGCTGGCCAGCCGGCTGTGCTGGGCGTAGTCGTTGACGCGGTGGGTGCCCCAGTACACGAACGCGGCCTGGATGCATACCAGGGCCACGAGGGCGGCGAATGCCAGGGAGAGTCTTGCGCGGTACATGGGGCCGTCGGAGTGCGAAGGGCCTGCATTATGTTCCGTGCCGGGTGCCGGCAACCTGCCAGGGGCCAGGCAGCCGGATCCCCCGGTTGCTATGAAAATAATAGCTACA
>NZ_BAAJYT010000343.1:0-3145 GCF_057541515.1 Acidovorax sp. KNOB132 | reverse complement strand
GGCGCTGCCGCCCGACGAGCCGCCCGGCACGCGGCTGGCGTCCCAGGGGTTGCGCACCGGCGCGGGCGCATCGAAGCCCACCGGGGCCACGGCGGAGTTCTCGTTGGCCGAGCCCATGGCGAACTCGTCGCAATTGAGCTTGCCCAGCGTGACGGCGCCGGCCTGGGCCAGTTGGCCGACCACGGTGGCGTCGAACGGCGACTGGTAGCCGGCCAGCATCTTCGAACCGGCCGTGCTGGGGAAGTCGCGCGTGACGAAGATGTCCTTGTGGGCGATGGGCACGCCGGCCAGCGGGCCCGCCGTGCCGGCCGCGATGGCCGCGTCCTGCGCACGGGCCTGCGCCAGGGTGGCTTCTTCGTTCACGGCGACGTAGGCGCCCAGATTCTGGTGGGCGGCGGCGCGCGCCAGGAAGTGCTGGGCGGCTTCGACGGCGGAGACGCGGCGCTCGCGCAGTTCGGTGGCCAGGGCGGCCACGCCCAGATCGTGCAATGCGGTGGTGGAGTGAGTGATCATCGGGGCGCCCTCATTCGATCACCTTGGGCACCAGGAACAGGCCGTTCTCCACGGCCGGCGCGCTGCGCTGGTTGGCTTCGCGCTGATCGGGTTCGCTGGCGATGTCCTCGCGCAGGCGCAGGGCCACGGCCTGGACGGCGGCGACCGGGTGCGCGAGGGGGGCGATGCCGGTAGTATCCACAGCCCGCATCTTCTCGACGATGCCGAAGAAACCGTTGATCTGCGTGAGCATGCGCTCACTGTCGTCCGAACTCAATTCGAGCCGCGCCAGATTGGCGATGCGACCGATGTCCTGGGGTGTCAGTGCCATAGGGGAAGGGGGGTGGGAAACCGGATGTAAAGCTGAAATCCGGGCCATGCCGGAGGGAGTTATTCACAGGGGATGCGGTATTATCCCGGCTTTGCCGCAATACCCTCCCAACTGCCGGTCATTGTGCGAAAAAATCCAATAAACACCCCCTAATATCACCCGGCGATGGCAGGCCGACGTGCATGCCGTGCCTGAGAGGATTTTTGAATGTTCGGAGCTTTCCGTCGGTACTTCTCCACCGACCTTGCGATTGACCTTGGCACCGCCAACACCCTGATTTTTGCCCGCGACAAGGGCATCGTGCTCGATGAACCCTCGGTCGTCGCCATCCGCCACGAAGGCGGCCCCCACGGAAAGAAAGTCATCCAGGCCGTCGGCCGCGAAGCCAAGGCCATGCTGGGCAAGGTGCCCGGCAACATCGAAGCCATCCGTCCGATGAAGGACGGGGTGATCGCGGATTTCGTGATCACCGAGCAGATGATCAAGCAGTTCATCAAGATGGTGCACCCCCGCACCCTGCTCACCCCCAGCCCCCGCATCATCATCTGCGTGCCCTGCGGCTCCACCCAGGTGGAGCGCCGCGCCATCAAGGATGCGGCCGAGGCCGCCGGTGCCACCGCGGTGTACCTGATCGAAGAGCCCATGGCCGCCGGCATCGGCGCCGGCCTGCCGGTCTCCGAAGCCTCCGGCTCCATGGTGGTCGACATCGGCGGCGGCACCACCGAGGTGGGCGTGATCTCGCTGGGCGGCATGGTCTACAAGGGCAGCGTCCGCGTGGGCGGCGACAAGTTCGACGAGGCCATCATCAGCTACATCCGCCGCAACTACGGCATGCTGATCGGCGAGCCCACGGCGGAGGCCATCAAGAAGAACATCGGCTCGGCCTTTCCCGGCTCCGAAGTGCGCGAGATGGAAGTCAAGGGCCGCAACCTCAGCGAAGGCGTGCCGCGCAGCTTCACCATCTCCAGCAACGAGGTGCTGGAGGCGCTCACCGACCCCCTCAACCAGATCGTCTCCGCCGTCAAGAACGCGCTGGAGCAAACGCCCCCCGAATTGGGTGCCGACATCGCCGAGCGCGGCATGATGCTCACCGGCGGCGGCGCCCTGCTGCGCGACCTGGACCGCCTGCTGGCCGAGGAAACCGGCCTGCCGGTGCTGGTCGCTGAAGACCCCCTGACCTGCGTGGTGCGCGGGTGCGGCATTGCGCTGGAGCGCATGGACCGCCAGGGCAGCATCTTCACGAGCGAGTGACACGCCCGGCCCTGGCGCGAAGCCGGGGCCCTGGAAAAAGACATGGATCAACCGCTGGCCGTCCTCCTTCCGCTCCTGCCGGGCGTGCAGGGCTGCGGGCGGGCCACCGCTGCCGCGCACTTGGCGCCGCCCCCGGCCGCTGCCTGGCCGGTTGTCGCCTGATCCCACGGCCTGCCTGCCCATGCCCCTCGGTACGCTCGAACGGTCCGCGCCGCCCTTCTTCAAGCAAGGGCCCTCGCCGCGCTCCCGACTTGCCCTCTACAGCGCCCTGGCGCTGTTTTTGATGGTGGCGGATGCCCGGTTCCAGGTGACCGATCCGCTGCGCAAGGCCGTGGCCGTGGCGCTCTACCCGCTGCAGTGGACCATGCTGCAGCCGGTGGAGTTCGCCGCCAAGGGGGCGGGCTACTTCCAGTCGCTGCAGGTGGCCCAGGCCGATGCCGACACGGCCCGCCGCAACATGGCGCAGATGTCCGAGCGCGCCAACCAGGCCGAGCAGCTCTTGCAGGAGAACGCACGGCTGCGCAAGCTGCTGGAGTTGCGCGAGCGCCTGACGACGCCGTCGCAGGCCGCGCAGGTGATCTACGACGCCGCCGATCCCTACACCCGCCGCGTGATGATCGACCAGGGCCAGGTGGCGGGCGTCGAACTCGGCTCGCCGGTGATGGACGAGTCCGGCATGCTGGGCCAGGTCACCCGCGTGCACCCGTTCCTGAGCGAGGTGACGCTGCTCATCGACCGCGACCAGGCCATTCCCGTGATGAACCTGCGCACCGGCGCGCGCAGCGTGGCCTATGGTGATCCGGTCATCGCCCACGGCGGCGGGATGGAGCTGCGCTTCATGCCCGGCAATGCCGACGTGCAGGAAAACGACCTCCTCACCACCAGCGGCGTGGACGGCCTGTATCCGCCGGGGCTGCCCGTGGCCCGTGTGGTGCGGGTGGAGCGGCGCGCCGACTCGGCCTTCGCCCGCATCTACTGCGCGCCGCTGGCGCAGGTGAACGGCGCGCGCCACGTGCTGGTGCTCAAGCCGCTCACGGCCGACCTGCCGCAGCGCCCCGCGCCTGCGCCCGC
>NZ_BAAJYT010000342.1:0-3149 GCF_057541515.1 Acidovorax sp. KNOB132 | reverse complement strand
CCAGCACAATAACCACTAGGGCATATTGCTATATTTTCAATAGCAATCTGCGGGCATCGCGCAGGGCCGGGTCACAGGAAAGCGGGAGGCCCCTTGTCGGCCTTGCTTTCCACCGGGTTGGCCAGCAGCCAGTTGGCCGGGTACTGGCGCATGAACTCCCGCGCCTTCTCCGGCCGGGCCGACAGCCAGGCGCCGTAGGCGCCTTCGTTGAGCAGGGCCGGCATGCGCTTTTCGCTGCCGGGCGGCTGGTAGCGGTGGATCAGCGCATGGCTGTTGGCGTTCACGGTGAGCACGGTGTAGCTGACCAGCTCCTCGCCCTCGGGGCCGGTCCAGCGGGCCCACAGCCCCGCCGCGCCCATCGGCAGGCCGTCGACGCGCGCGATGCGCGTGGGCACGGCCTTGCCGCTGCGCCAGTCGTCCTCGAAAAACGCCGCCATGGGCACGATGCAGCGCTGGCCTTTCAGCCACGCCTCGCGGAACGGCGTGGCGGTGGAGACCGTCTCGGAGCGCGCGTTCACCAGCTTGGGGGCGCGCAGCCGCCCGTCGGAGGCCGATTTCACCCAGTGCGGTACCAGCCCCCACTGGGCGTGCACCAGTTCGCGCGCCAGCCGGGGGGCGCCGTCCGCATCGGGACCGGCATCGGGATCTGTCCCGGCCGCCGATTCGGCATCGCCCGGCAGGGCATCGGTGGGCACCGGCCCGGGCGTGCCCGGCGGCGGCGCCACGGCGCGGATGAAAAAGCCGGGCTTGCGGGGCTTCACGTAGCGTTCGCCGCGCGTGTCCGGCGGCTCCACGCCGAAGGCCTCGCGGTAGGTTTCGGGCAGGGGCAGGGTCTCGTAGCGCGTGGTCATCCGGGGATCGTACCTGCGCCCTCGCCCGCCGCTTCGCACAGGGGTGCCCACACGGCCTGGTCGCGCCCCTGCGCCTTGGCCGCATAGAGCGCGCGGTCCGCCCGCTCCAGCGTCTGCTCGATCGACTCGCCCACCACGTGCTGCGCCAGGCCGATGGAGACGGTCAGGTGGATCGGCGCCGAGCCCGGGTGCGTGAGCCGCAGCGCCGAGACGGTTTGGCGCACCCGCTCCAGCAGCGCGCTGGCATCGGCCGGCTGGGTGTTGCACAGCATCAGCACGAACTCCTCGCCGCCCCAGCGCGAGAGCACGTCGGAGTCGCGCACGCTGGCTTTCACCGAGCGGGCGAAGGCCTGCAGCGCGCGGTCGCCCGCCGCATGGCCGTGGGTGTCGTTGATGGCCTTGAAATGGTCCAGGTCCAGCTGCACCAGCACCAGCGAATGCCCGCTGCGCGCGGTGCGGCGCTGCTCCAGCCGCATCAGCTCGATCATGTGGCGGCGGTTGAGCAGCCCGGTCAGCTCGTCGTGCGTGGCCAGCTCGCGGATGTGCTCCAGCGCCTCGGCCAGATCGTGCTTTTGCTGGCGCAGCTGCTGGCGCGTGGCCTGCACCCGCGTGGTGAGGAAGGTGCTGCCCACCAGCACCACGAGGATCATGATCGCGTAGGCGGCGGCCATCGCGGGGCCCTGGTGCAGGTCCTCGCGCAGTTCCAGCAGCACGCCCCCGGCCCCGAAGGCCGCGAGCGAATAGAACAGCACCCCCACCATCTGCCGCGTGGACAGGCCGAAGATCCCGAACATCAGGATCACCGCCAGGATCGGCAGCGTGATGCCCCGCGCCGGCCCCGCGATCACGAAGGCCGCGGCGTTGCAGGCCACGGCATAGAGCATCTGGAACAGCGTGAGCGAAGGGTCGCGAAAGCGCCGCGACACCCCGCTGCGGATCAGCGTGAAGACCCCGATCAGGCCCGAGATGCAAAACAGCGTCCACCAGCGGACCCACTGCGCATCCGCGATGCCCGCCCGCGCCACGATGTGCATCGCCACCACGCAGCACAGCATGAGCAGCCCCGCCAGTCCCGCCATGGCCGATCGCACGCGCAGGCGCCGTTCGGTGCCCAGCAGCCCATCGAGCACGCGGGACGGGGTCGGGAACAGGGCGCGGTCGCGCCATCTCGCAAGCCGTGGCGGCAAGGGGTCTCCTTGGAGTGGGTCGCAGGCCAGGCCGGCCATCGGGCGGCCCACGGCGCCGCCGGGTGGGCCAGCACCGATGGTGCCTGCGGAATTCTAGGAGTCCTGTCGCCCGCGCGCCCACCCGCCATGGGAGGGTTTACACCCATGCCTCTGGCCCGGCCTTGCCACGCGGGCCCTGCCCTGTCGCTGTCAGGGGACGGCCGCGAGCCGTTTCTTCATCGACGGTGCGGGGTGCAGCGCATAGCCCCCGCGTTCGTAGAACGCGATGGCCTCGGGCCGTGCGTCCAGGAACACCAGGGCCATGGCGCGTGCCTGCGCATCGGCTTCGGCGTAGGCCATCAACGCCCGGCCGGCGCCGCTGCCCCGCACGGCGGCATCCACCACGAGGTCATCGACATGCAGGTAGGCCCCGCGCGCCAGGGTCTGCACGGGCCGCATTCCCATGACCCCGACCAAGGCGCCGCCCTGGTAGGCGCCCACGAGTTCATAGCCGCCGCACGACTGCTGGCGCACGCGCCGCAGGAACTCGGCCTCGTCCAGCGCGCGCAGCTGCGCCATCACCGGATAGGCGTCCTTCCACTGCGCAGGCAGAAGCCTTTGGATTTGCAGGGCAGCGTCGGGGTCTTGGGTCATGGCAATGGCATCTTTCATGCGGGCACCGGCTCCAGCACCGGCACGCCGCGCCGCTTGGCCACGGCGATGGGCGGGGCCCAGCGCGAGCCCTGGGGTTTCTTGCTGGTCACCAGGGTGATCTCGGCGGGCTCGAAGACTTCCAGGTTGTGGGTGATGGGCGTGGTCAGCACATATTGCGCCTGGGTGGAGCGCAGGAAGTGGCCGACCAACTGGATGTTGCGCACGTCCAGGTGGGCGAAGGGCTCGTCGATGAACACGAAGCCGCCCGAGCCGCTTTCCTCGTCCTTGAGCAGGCCCACGAGCAGGATGAGCGACTTGATGACCTGCTGGCCGCCCGAGGCCTCGCCGTCGTTCATGCCGATGCTGCCCTTGCCGTCGAACGCGAAGTGCACCTTCAGGCCCGCCTGCGCGAGCACGGTGTCGTCGTTCTCCAGCAGCGGCAGGTCGGCCGCCACCTCCACGCCGGCGAGGCGCCCAG
>NZ_BAAJYT010000341.1:0-3168 GCF_057541515.1 Acidovorax sp. KNOB132 | reverse complement strand
TCGGCGCGCGCGCCGCGCAGCCGGCCAGCAGGCCCACGAAGGCCAGGGCCGCCAGGCAGCGGGCGAAGCGGGCGAGCGCGTTCATGCCTCGCCCCCCAGGTGCTTGCCCAGGATGCCGGCCAGCTCGAACATGGTGACCTGGTCCTTGCCGAACACGGGGCGCAGCTTGGCGTCGGCGTTGATGGCGCGCTTGTTGGTGGCGTCCTGCAGGCCGTTGGCCTTGATGTAGTCCCACATCTTCTTCACGGCCTCGGGCCGGGCGACCGGTTCCGGCCCGATCACCGCGGCCAGGGCGGCACTCGGGGCCTTGCCGGCCGCGGGCTTGCGCGGCGCCTTGGGTGCGGCCGGGGCCTTCTTGGCGGCGGCTTTGGCTGCGGTCTTGGCGGCAGGCTTTGCCGCCTTCTTGGCCGCGGCCGACGTCTTGGCGGCCGCGCCTGCGCCGGCCTTTGCAGCGAAGGTCTTGCGCGGGGGGAATTTGCTCTCGCGCTGCTCGAACTCGAAGTTCACCTTGCCCGCCTCCTTGTCCCAGGCGAGGAACGCCTTGAACGCCCGGCGCGTGCGCATGCTCACGAACTTGTCGAGCAGGTCGGTCTTGCCGGTGGCCAGCAGCTTGCTCATCTGCGCGCGCTCCACGGGCTGCTGCAGGATGATCTTGCCGCTCTTGAAGGTGCAGCTGGGCGTGGGCTGCGCCGCCGTGGGCACGGCCTTGCTGCACACGTAGTTGCTGCCGTGCTCGTACACGGGCGCGCCGCACACCGGGCAGGCGCCCAGGCTTTCCTGGTCCGAGAAATCGACCAGCTCGCCCGATTCCTCGGCGTTCTTGTCGTCGCCGAAATCGAACTCCAGCTTGTAGTTGTGCGCCTCGTCGTCGTAGACGATGCCCACCTCGGCCGTGAAAGGCCAGCCGGCCTTGGAGCGAAAGCCCTCCAGCGGGCCGATCTTCTTGTCGCGCAGCAGCTGGTCGGCCTCGGCGGTCTCGAAGGTGCGGCCGGCCGGCGACTTGCCGAACGAGAAGCCGCAGGCGTCCGAGCCGTCGCCGGCCTTGCCCACGCAGGCGTAGCGGCGGTAGTTCTCCTTGACCACGCCGCCGCAGTTGGGGCACGGCGCGGAGAGCGTGGCGTAGTCGCCGGGAATGGTGTCGCGGTCGTATTCCTTGGCCTTCTTGACCATGCGTTCGGTCATCCGGGCGATGTCTGCCATGAAGGCCTCGCGGCTGAGCAGGCCCTTTTCCATCTGCGAGAGCTTGAACTCCCAGTCGCCCGTGAGGTCGGCGCGGCACAGTTCCTCGACCTCCAGCCCGCGCAGCAAGGTCATGAGCTGGAAGGCCTTGGCCGTGGGGATCAGCTCGCGGCCCTCGCGTAGCATGTACTTTTCGGTCAGCAGCCCTTCGATGATGGCCGCGCGCGTGGCCGGGGTGCCCAGGCCCTTTTCCTGCATGGCCGAGCGCAGCTCCTCATCGTCGATCTGCTTGCCCGCGCTTTCCATGGCGCCCAGCAGCGTGGCTTCGGAGTAGCGCGCGGGCGGCTTGGTCTTGAGGCCCTTGGGCTCCACGAAGTCGGTGCGCACCATCTCGCCGGGCTGCACGGGCACGAGGTTCTGGCCCTTGTCGCCTTCCTTGGCGCCCTCCACCTCGTCGGCGGCCTCCTTGCCGTAGATGGCCAGCCAGCCGGGCCGCACCAGCACCTTGCCCTCGGTCTTGAAATGGTGGTTGACCACTTGGCTCACCCGCGTGGTGACCATGTATTCCGCACTCGGGAAGAACACCGCCATGAAGCGGCGCACCACCAGGTCGTACAGCTTCTGCTCGGCCTCGGACAGCCCGCTCGGGGCCTGCAGCGTGGGGATGATGGCGAAGTGATCGCTGACCTTGCTGTTGTCGAAGATGCGCTTGTTGGGCTTCACATAGTTGCCGTCCAGCGCTTGGCTGGCAAAGGGCGCCAGGTGGCGCATGCCGCTCGTGGCCAGCATGCCGAAGGTGTCGCGCGCCACGGGCAGGTAGTCCTCGGGCAGGGCGCGCGAGTCGGTCCGCGGGTAGGTCAGGGCCTTGTGGCGCTCGTACAGGCTTTGTGCCAGGGCCAGCGTGGTCTTGGCGCTGAAGCCGAACTTGCCGTTGGCCTCGCGCTGCAGGCTGGTCAGGTCGAACAGCAGGGGCGAGGACTGCGAGGTGGGCTTGGATTCCTCGGTGACGCTGGCCGCCTTGCCGCGCACCGCATCGGCGATGGCCACGGCGTCGGCATGGTTCCAGATCCGGTCGGCCTTCGCCTCGGGGTCTTCGCTCTTCTTCCACTGGGGGTTGAACCACTTGCCCAGGTACTCGCCCGCCTCGGCATGGAAGCCCGCGTGCACTTCCCAATAGTCGCGGCTCACGAACTTGCGGATCTTTTCCTCGCGCTCGACCACCAGCGACAGCGTGGGCGTCTGCACCCGGCCCACGGTGGTGAGGAAGAACCCGCCGTCGCGCGAGTTGAAGGCCGTCATGGCCCGCGTGCCGTTGATGCCCACCAGCCAGTCGGCCTCGGAGCGGCTGCGCGCGGCGTGGGCCAGGCCCTGCATCTGCTGCTCGGAGCGCAGCGCCTCGAAGCCGTCGCGGATGGCCTGCGGCGTCATCGACTGCAGCCACAGCCGCTTGACCGGCTTGCCCAGTCCCTTGCCGTCGGGCTTGGAGCCGCCGGCGTACTGCTCGATCAGCCGGAAGATCAGCTCGCCCTCGCGGCCCGCGTCGCAGGCGTTGATGAGCTGGGTGACGTCCTTGCGCTTGGCCTGCCGCACCACGGCCGACAGGCGGCTCTTGGTCTTGTCCACGGGCTTCAGGTCGAAATACGGCGGGATCACGGGCAGGTGGGCGAAGCTCCACTTGCCGCGCTTGACGTCGAATTCCTCGGGCGCCTGGATCTCCACCAGGTGGCCCACCGCGCTGGTGACCACGTAGCGGTCGTTCTCGAAATGGTCCTCGTGCTTGTCGAACTTGCCCGCCACGGGGGTGAGCGCGCGCACGATGTCCTGGGCCACCGAGGGTTTTTCTGCAATTACCAGTGTCTTGGTCATGTTGTGGGTTTCGCCGTTGAAAGGCGCTTCTACAATCCGCTTCTCACACGCGTACACGCGCACGCGCCTGTGTGCCTATTCAAACTAACAGAGTTTTGCCATGCCCCGCACCGCATCGCCCGC
>NZ_BAAJYT010000340.1:0-3190 GCF_057541515.1 Acidovorax sp. KNOB132 | reverse complement strand
CCGTTGGACCCACCGGGAGGCGTCAAGGGTGCGTTGGTGGTGTCCTCAACCGGCCGGCATTATTTTTTCTTCTTCTTCTTGCCTTGATCGTGGTGCCACTTGATGGCTAAAAACATGCCTGTTCCGAGCACGATGACCTTGAACGCAATTGAAGACGATAGGGAACCAATCCATCTCTGATTATTTCCTGGCTGTTATTTGAAGATATTGATCGTGAGGTGCATGACCTCAAAGTGCCAAATCAGCAGTTTT
This sequence comes from Acidovorax sp. KNOB132, assembly GCF_057541515.1. Lineage (NCBI taxonomy): Bacteria > Pseudomonadati > Pseudomonadota > Betaproteobacteria > Burkholderiales > Comamonadaceae > Acidovorax > Acidovorax sp. KNOB132. The sequence continues at coordinate 2,938 of NZ_BAAJYT010000340.1, read as the reverse complement.
ATTTTTAAACCATTGCCGAATTCCACTTCGATTGTTGCAGTTGGCATCGCAAACCAGTGGTGCACATCACTGGACATTTTGTCCCAAGGACGAGGGGCGGGCGTGCTGGGCGCATGCGCGCCTGAGAGCGCCGAGTCTGTTTGAGAGCCGCCTTTTTGCGCCTTTTGTCCGGGCGTGCCACCTCGCCGCGCTCGCAGGCGTTTCAAGACGTTTTTCGGCGCGCAATTCCCGATCCGGCCACCCGCGTAACGCGATGTTGCAGTGCGGCATTTTCCCCTCGGAAGCGCGGCCCTGTCGGACGCGGCGGCGGCCCTGGGCGCACGGGCCGGTAGGCGACAGACCTACACAAAACTGTGCGTTTTCGCACAGACCTGGCGGGTCCGGCGGCGCAAACTGGCTTCCATGCAGACGCAATCCGGCGCTGCAGTCCAGTTGAATCGATCCCAAGGAAGGAATCACTACCATGAACCGCAAACACCTCATCGCCATTGCCGCCATCGCCTTTGCCGGTGCCGCCTCCGCCGCCCCCGTGTCGCAGGAAGACCAGTTCGGTGCCCAGCCCGTCGAGCAGGGCCAGCCGCTGACCCGCGCTGAAGTCGTGGCCGACCTGAACCTGTGGAACCGCGCCGGCCTGAACCAGTTCGAAGCCGCCGACCGCACGCCCGATGCCGATCCCGCCTACCAGATGCGCCTGGCCCAGTACCAGCGCGAGCGCAGCGGCCCCGAGTACCTGGCCGAAGTCCAGCGCGTCGGCGGCGGCCACAACGTCGCCGGCATGGCCTCCAGCACCACGATGAACTGATGCCCCGCGCATCCCGGCGCGCCCACGGCGCGCCACACCCCCGAGCCCCCGTGCGAGAAGCACCGGGGCTTTTTTCATGGGCGGCGCTTTTCATCCCGCCCTGGACCAATGCGTTCCCGTTGTGCGTTTACGCACATACCCGGCCCGGCGAAACACCGAAACTGGCAGTCAGGCAGGCACCCCGCACTGCCCTTTGTCACCCCTGTTTTGAAGCCCAAGGAACGCACACCATGAACACCCAGCACCTGATCGCCATTGCCACCATCGCCTTCGCCGGCGCCACCGTGTCCGCCGCCCACGCCGCGCCATCGCAGGAAGACCGCTTCGGCGACGAGCCCGTGGCCACCCGCAGCACGCTCACGCGCGCCGCCGTGGAGGCCGACACCCGCCTGTGGCAGCGCGCCGGGCTGGGCCAGGCCAACGAGGGCGACCGCTCCGAAGCGGTGGACGAAGCCAGCCCGCAGCGCCTGGCCGAATACCAGCGCCTGCGCAGCGGCAGCGCCTTCCAGGCCGAACTGCGCCGGGCCCAGGGCGCCCAGCCGGTGGCTGGTGCCGAAGCCAGCGAGAGCAGCCACTGAGCAGGCGTTGCGCCACCGGCACGCCACGGCGCGCGGCCGGTCAGGGCGGCGGCAGCGGCGGATGGGCGGGAAACTGCACGCTGAACCGGGCGCCCGGCGGCACCTGGCCGGGGTGCGCGTCTTCCAGCTGCACGGTGGCGCTGTGCTGGCGCGCGATCTCCAGCACGATCGGCAGGCCCAGGCCCGAGCCGTCCGCGTCGTTGCCCAGCACGCGATAGAAGGGGCGGAACACCAGTTCGCGCTCGGCCAGCGGCACGCCGGGGCCCGAATCTTCGACCTGCAGCAGCAGCACGTGGCCGAAGGTGTCGGCCAGCACCCGCGCGGTGATGATCCCCGGCGCCCCGGGCCCCGAGGGCGTGTAGTTGATCGCGTTGTCCAGCAGGTTGCGCGCCAGCTCCTTGAGCAGCGTGGGATTGCCCTCCATCCACACGCCGGGCGCACCGGGCTCGGCGCCCTCGTACCCCAGGTCGATGTGCTTTTCCAGGGCGCGCGGCACGCAGTCGCGCACCACCTCGATCACCAGCCGGGCCAGGTCCACCGGTTGCCGCGCCAGGGCCGTTCCACTGCCTTCCGCGCGGGCCAGGGCCAGCAGCTGGTTCACCGTGTGCGTGGCGCGGATGCTGGAGCGGCCGATCTGCTGCAGCGATCGCTTCAACTCTTCGGTGCTGGTGCCTTCGCGCTGCGCCAGGTCGGCCTGCATGCGCAGCCCGGCCAATGGCGTCTTGAGCTGGTGCGCCGCATCGGCCAGAAAGCGCTTTTGCGTGGCCAGTGAGTCGCTGAGCCGGCCCAGCAGATCGTTCACCGAGTCCACCAATGGCGCCACCTCCAGCGGCACCGCCTTGTGGTCGAGCGGCGAAAGGTCGTCGGGCTTGCGGGCGCGGATGCGCTCCTCCAGCAGGCTCAAGGGCTGGATGCCGCGCGCCAGGGCCAGCCACACCAGCAGCACGGCCAGCGGCAGGATCACGAACTGCGGCAGCATCACGCCCTTGATGATTTCCGTGGCCAGCACGCTGCGCTTTTTCGCGCGTCTCGGCCACCTGCACCAGCGCGGCCGGCGCGCCCGGCAGCGGCACCCGCACCCAGATGGACGCCACGCGGATCTCGATGCCGCGCAGTTCGGCATCGCGCAGGCGCACCTCGCCCGAGAGCGGACGCTCGTCCTCGGGCGGCGGCGGGCGCGGCAGGTCGCGCTCGCCCGAGAGGAACTCGCCCGTGGGCGAGACCACCTGGTAGTAAACGATGTCGGATTCGTCGGCACGCAGGATTTCGCTGGCCGGCTGCGGCAGGTTGAACTGCGCCTTGCCGCCCTGCACCGTGACCAGTTGGGCCAGGGCGTGGGCGTTGTACTCCAGCGCGCGGTCGAAGGGCTTGTTGGCCAGGCCCTGCGCCACCAGCCAGGTGAGCGCCAGGCTCACGGGCCACAGCAGCAGGAGCGGCGTGAGCATCCAGTCCAGGATCTCGCCGAAGAGGGAGCGCTGCTCGCGCTGGAAGATCTTCAAGACAGGACGCCGGTGGAGGGGTTCAAGCCAAAAGGGCCGTCAGCGCAATCATCACTAGG
>NZ_BAAJYT010000339.1:0-3254 GCF_057541515.1 Acidovorax sp. KNOB132 | reverse complement strand
AGGCCGCCGTGGCCGGGGGCATCCCATCATCAAGGCCGCTGCGCGAAGGGCTCACCGCCAACCGCATCCAAGTGGATCGCCGGGCATCATCAACGGCACCACCAATTCCATCCTGACTCAGATGCGCGACGAGGGGCTGGACTTCGCGGCGGCGCTCGGCCAGGCGCAGGCGCTGGGCTATGCCGAGGCCGACCCGTCGTTCGACGTGGACGGCGTAGACGCCGCGCACAAGGCCACGCTGCTGGCGGCCAATGCGTTCGGCATGCCGGTGCGCTTCGAGCGGGCGCACGTGGAGGGCATCCGCGGGCTGCAGGCGATCGACGTGGCGTGCGCCCAAGCGCTGGGCTTTCGCATCAAGCTGCTGGGCATGGCGCGCCGGGATCTGGAGGCGGGCGAGGGCGAAGACCAGGGCGTGGAGCTGCGCGTGCACCCCGCCCTGGTGCCTGCACGGCACCTGCTGGCGCAGGTGGACGGCTCGATGAACGCGGTGCTGGTCAAGGGCGATGCCTGTGGCGTGACGATGTACTACGGCGCGGGCGCAGGGTCCGAGCCCACCGCGTCGGCTGTGGTGGCCGATCTGGTGGACGTGGCGCGCCTGGCGGCCGACGGCAGCGCCGCGCACCGCGTGCCGCACCTGGCGTTCCATCCGCATGCGCAGCAGGACCGGGCGGTGAAGTCCATCGGGGATGTGCGCACGCGGCATTACCTGCGCGTGCCGGTGGCGGCGGGCCGGGCGGATGCCATTGGGGTGGTGTCGGAGCATCTGGCGCGCGCCGGGGTGGCGGTGCGATCGCTGAGGGTGCATGCCGTTGGTGCGGCGCAGGGCGATGCGGCCGTGGACCAGGTGCTGGCGCTCACGCACGAGGCCGCCGATGCGCAGGTGCAGGCGGTGCTGGAGCAACTGCGCGAGGTGCCGGGCCTGTGCGTACAGGCGCCGGTGCGGCTGCGGGTGGAAATGCTGGAGTGACGACGGGGGCGGGCGAGGGGTCTGCTGCTGCGGCGGCGGCGCGCTTGCGTGGCCCCGCCGTCCGCTCAGCGCTTTTGCTTCTGGTAGGCCTCGTGGGCTGGCTTGCCGCGGTCGGTGTCCTGCAGGCCGCGCTGCACGTCCTTGTAAGCCTGCTGCATTTCTTGGGATGGCTCGCCGCCGGTCATCTCCACCGCCTGATCGCGCTCGTGCGGCAGGCGGGGCTCGGGGCCGTCGGGGTTCTTGCTGTCGGCGTCGGGGGCGGGGTGCGACTGCGTGGTGTCGACGCGGCGCTCCTTGCGCTCGGGCACCGGGGTCTCGGAAAGGGAATCGCGGGGGGTGGACATTGCGGGGCTCCTGTCGTGTGGCTGTGCCGGAAAGGCATGGCCTCGATGCTAGGAAAGCCCTCCGGCGGCGTCTGTAGGCGGGTGCGCACAGCCGGCGACGGCGGGGGCGATTTGAAGCCTTTCAGGCCGCTGGCGCAATCAATACTAGGGCGTATTGCTATTAATTGAATAGCAACCGGGTGGTGCTCCGGCACGCGGCCGCCCGCCGCGGCGGTGGCGGCCCCGCGCGCAATCCACGGCGGGATCGAAGCCCCTCAGGCCGCGTCCGCCGTTTCCAGCACGGGCGCGCAGTCGATGCGCGTGCGGACCGAGTTGGCGAGAAAGCACGCCGCGTGCGCCCGGTGGTGCAGCGCCTCCAGCGCCTCCTGGCTGGGCGCGTGGGCCGGGTCGAAGCGGGTGACGGGGCGCAGCTGCACGTGGGCGACCACGGGGCGGCCCTGGTCGTCCGGCGCCATGGTGCCCACGGCGTCGTCGCGGTAGTGGTCCACGCGCCAGCCGTCGCGGCAGGCCAGGTCCAGGAACCACAGCATGTGGCAGCTCGACAGCGCCGCGACGAAGGCCTCCTCCGGGTCCACCGCGGCTGCGTCGGAGTAGGGCAGGGGCACGACGTGCGGCGAGGACGACGCGGCGACGGTGGCCCCGCCGTCGAACTGCCATTGGTGGGCGCGGTGGTAGCGCCGGTCCAGGAAGACGTCGCTGCCGCGCTGCCAAGTGATGGAGGCCAGGTGTTCTGCCATGGGGGTCTCGTTTCGGTCGGTTGGAGGGGTGGGGAACGAAGGGACGCCCCGGGAGTTTAGGGACCTCCGGCCGTGCCCTGTCGAGAACCCGAACCGTTTCCGGGGCCGGCCCGGGCATGCCACACTACTGTATGTCTCAACAGGAATGGGCCGCGCAGGCCCTGCAGTCTTTCGATGCGGTGGTGGGCGCCACCGAGGGGTTCCGCAGCCGCGCCGGCCAGCGGCGCATGGCCGAGCAGGTGGCGCACACCTTCAGCGTGGCGCAGCTGGGCAAGGTGGAGGAGGGGCCCGACGGCGAGGCGCCGCCGCCCACGCGCTCCATCGCCGTCGTGCAGGCGGGCACGGGGGTCGGCAAGTCGCTGGCCTACAGCGTGCCGGCCATCGCCATGGCGATCTCGCGCGGCACGCGGGTGCTGATCTCCACGGCCACGGTGGCGCTGCAGGAGCAGCTCGTCAACAAGGACCTCCCGGCCCTGGCCGCGCGCATGGAGCAGCCCTTCAAGTTCGCCCTGGCCAAGGGCCGCGGGCGCTATGTGTGCAAGCTCAAGCTGGAGCGGCTCGCCGGCACGGGCGAGGCCCATTCGCCGGAGGAGGAGGACCTCTTCGCCGAGGAAGAGGCGGCCACCCGCGCCGCCCGCCCGCGCCAGGAGACCGAGGCGCGCATGAAGTTCTACGCCACCATGGCCGACGTGCTCGCCAAGGGCGCCTGGGACGGCGACCGCGACAGCCTGGAGGTGCCGCCCGAGTCCGAGGTGTGGAGCCCCGTGGCGGCCGAGGCCAGCTCCTGCACCGGCAAGCACTGCCCGGCCTTCAGCCAGTGCACCTACTACGACCGGCGCAAGGCGCTGGTGGCCGCGCAGGTCATCGTGGCCAACCACGACCTGCTGCTGTCCTCGCTGGGCGCGCGGCTGCTGCCCGAGCTGGACAACTGCCTGCTGGTGCTGGACGAGGCGCACCACCTGCCCGCGACCGCGCTCGACCAGTTCGCGTGCGAGGCCGACCTGTCCCGCCTGACCTGGATCGACCGCCTGGCCAGCCGCGCGCTGCGCATCGGTGCGCTGGTCGAGGTGGAGGAAATCGCCGACATCCCCAACCATTCCGCGCGCCTGCGCGCCGCGCTGCAGGACGTGGCCCGGCTGGTGATGGACGTGTACGGCGAGCAACTGCGCGCCCCCAGGCCGGCCTGGGGCGGCCGCGCCCAGCCCG
>NZ_BAAJYT010000338.1:0-3256 GCF_057541515.1 Acidovorax sp. KNOB132 | reverse complement strand
GATCGCCCCCCAGGGCAGGCCGCTGCCCGGCCCGAAGGCCGGCCCGCCCGGCACGGGCCCGCCGGGAATGCGCGCAGCGCCACGCATCTCAGAACCGGTGGATGTAGCCGACGGTGGCGCGCGACATGCTCGAGCGCCCCACGATGGGACTGTTCTTGATCTCGTCGGGCAGGCTCGTCGCGCTGACGTCGAGGAACACCATCTGCCGGGGCCGGATCGCGTAGTCCAGCCGCAGTCCCAGTTCCATCGTGGTGGCTGCCTTGCCGGTGTACTGCGCGCGGCCGGGCTGCGCCTCGTTGGGCCGCACGCCGAAGTAGTAGTCCACGTATTTTTCGTCGAGCCACTGCGCCTGCACCCGGGGCGTCAGCCCGAAGCTGCCGAATCCGAACCGCCGATCCACCTGCAGCTGCAGTTTCTGGCCCTTGCTTTTGCTGGACAGGTCGGACAGCCACTCGCCCGAAACGCGGGCGAAACCGGTGTTCCAGGTGACGGCCGCGCCGCCCCACACACTGCCATCGCGGTCGGCCATGCCGGCGAGCCGGGGCGAATCGCCGGCCTCGTAACCGCCATCCTCGTACTTGAGGCGCCCCGTCAGGCCAATGCTGCTCTGGGGGCCGAACTCCTTTTGCAGCAGCTTGACGTCGGCCGTGGCGCCGCTGACGCGAAGCCAGCGGCTCTCGTAGAACAGCAGCGGCACGGCGATGTTCTTGCTCTCCGCCCCCGCGTAGCGCCGCACGGCCGAGGCACCGATGCCGATGCCCCAGCTGGACGCAGCGTCCGGCGCACCGGCGGCGGATGCGGCGTCGGTAGACCGCTCCTGTGCGGCGGCTTGCGTCGCGGCCAGGAGGCACAGGGTGGCGGTGGCGGCGCCCAGGCAGGCGCGGGGGCATTTCTTGAGGGGCGTGAGAAAGAGGGTCATGGGCGGGAACAGGGTTGCTGGAAAACCGATGTTCGGCGCCCCCGCATTACCGGCGACTTACTGGGCGCCCCGCCCGCCGCGAAAACGCCGGTGTGCCGGCACAAAAAAAACCAGAGAGGCCGGCGAGCGCCCGCCGGCGCAAGGGGGCATATAGCTATATTTTTTATAGCAATACGCCTTAGTAAAACATGTGCTGGAGCCCTTTTTCGCTCCAAACGCCACTGGCGAGCCCCTGCGGCAGGCAGCGGCCCGCCGCGCGCCTCACACCGGATAGGTGCCCGGCAGCAGGATCGAGCGGTCCACGCGGTGGATGTCCGTGTGGCCGCAAAAGGCCATGGTCACGTCCAGTTCCTTCTGGATGATCTGCAGCGCGCGGGTCACCCCGGCCTCGCCGAACGCACCCAGCCCGTACAGGAAACTGCGCCCGATGAGCGTGCCGCGCGCGCCCAGCGCCCAGGCTTTCAGCACGTCCTGCCCGCCGCGGATGCCGCCGTCCATCCACACCTCGATCTCCTGGCCCACCGCCTCGACGATGGCCGGCAGCGCGTGGATCGACGAGGGCGCGCCGTCCAACTGGCGGCCGCCGTGGTTGCTGACGATCAGCGCATCGGCACCGCTGGCGACGGCCAGGCGGGCGTCCTCGGCGTCCATGATCCCTTTGAGGATGAGCTTGCCGCCCCAGCGCTTCTTGATCCACTCCACGTCGCGCCAGTTGAGCTGCGGATCGAACTGCTCGGCCGTCCACGACGACAGCGACGACAGATCGCCCACGCCCTTGGCATGGCCCACGATGTTGCCGAAGCTGCGCCGCTGCGTGCCCAGCATGCCCAGGCACCAGCGCGGCTTGGTCGCCAGGTTGAGCAGGTTCGCCACCGTGGGCTTGGGCGGCGTGGACAGGCCGTTCTTGATGTCCTTGTGCCGCTGGCCGAGGATCTGCAGGTCCAGCGTGAGCTGCAGCGCCGACACGCCCGCCGCCTTGGCGCGGTCGATCAGGCGCTCGATGAAATCGCGGTCGCGCATCACGTACACCTGGAACCAGAAGCCCGGCCCGGCGTGCTGGGACACGTCCTCCAGCGAGCAGATGCTCATGGTGGACAGCGTGAACGGCACGCCGAACGCCTTGGCCGCGCGCGCGCCCAGGATCTCGCCGTCGGCATGCTGCATGCCCGTGAGCCCCGTGGGCGCGATCGCCACGGGCATGGCCGTCTCCTGCCCCACCATCCGCGTGCGCGTGGTGCGGCCTTCCATGTTGACCGCCACGCGCTGGCGCAGCTTGATGCGCTGGAAGTCTTCGCTGTTGGCGCGGTAGGTGCTCTCGGTGTAGGAGCCCGAATCGGCGTAGTCGTAGAACATGCGCGGCACGCGGCGCTTGGCGACGACGCGCAGGTCTTCGATGCAGGTGATTTTGGACAGGTCGGCCAAGGGAAACGCTCCTGGGTGTTTTTATGGGACGGGGAAGGCCACGCCCCTCCACGGCGAAGGGACAGCGCGGCGCACGGGCATCGTAGCGGCGGCCCCGCCGGACGGGTGCTGAAGACTTTTCCCCGGCCCCTGAGATTTTTTGACGGGCCGCACGCGCGGCCCATGCCCGGCCCCTGCCCCACCCCTGCCTCGCCGGGTGGCCTATCGGCGCGCCAGCGCCACGCCCAGGATGGCGACGACGAAGCCCACGATCTGCAGGCCGGTGAGCGTCTCGCCGAAGATCCACCACGCCTGCAACGCCGACAGCGGCGGCACGGCCAGCACCAGCGCCGCGGTGCGCGTGGCCTCGCCGTGGCGCATGAGCCAGATCAGCAGCGTTGCGCCGCCGATGGACAGCACCAGCACGGCATAGGCCAGGTAGCCCCACAGCAGCGGCGAGCCGTCCCAGCGCGGCTCGCCAAAGACCAGCGCCATGAACACCAGCACCATGACGGCCCCCACGTTCTGCACCGCGCTGGCACTGCGCAGGTCGCCAGCGGCCAGCGGCGACTTCTGCACCATCGATCCCACCGTGAGCGCCAGGATGCTCCCGGCCGCCGCGAGCAGCACGGGCAGCGTCAGCCCGGCCGCCCCGGCACTGACCGCCAGCCGCGGCCACAGCACCATCGCCACGCCGCTGAAGCCCAGCGCGAGGCCCGCCCAGGTGGCGGCCCGCAGGCGCCCACCCAGCAGCGTGACGGCGATGAGCGCGGTGAACAGCGGCTGCAGCGCACCGATCAGCGCCATCACGCCCGAGGGCAGGCCCTGCGCCATGGCCCACCAGCTCGGACCCACGTACAGGCCGCTCATGAGCGCCCCGGCCACCAGGTGCAGCGCGATGCGGCGCGGCCGCGCGCCACGGCACGCGCGCCACAG
>NZ_BAAJYT010000337.1:0-3270 GCF_057541515.1 Acidovorax sp. KNOB132 | reverse complement strand
GCGGGTGAGCCACAGGCCCAGGCCCGCCAGCAGGGCCGCCACGACGACCACGAAGATGCCCGCAGCGAGGGCGTGGGACTTGTTTTCCATCAGGCGTCCTTGGTCGAGGGCGAAGCCGGTGCGGGCGCCATGGCGCGCCGGCCGCGTTCGCCGAGAAAGAAATGTTGAATGAACGGGTGGTCGAAGTGCACGACCTCCTGCGGGGGGCCGGAGACGATGACCTTCTTTTCGGCCAGCACGGCCACGCGCGTGCTGAGCGCGAACAGCGTGTCCAGGTCGTGCGTGACCATCACCACGGTCAGGCCCAGGGCGGCGCGCAGTTCGCGCAGCAGTTCGCAGAAATCGTCGGAGCTGTTGGGGTCCAGGCCCGCGGTGGGCTCGTCCAGCAGCAGCAGGGGCGGGTCCATGATGAGCGCGCGCGCCAGGGCCACGCGCTTGATCATGCCGCCCGACAGGTCGGCCGGCATGCGCGTGGCGTGCTCGGGCTTCAGCCCCACCATCTGCAGCTTGACCATGGCCGCATCGCAGACCAGATCGCCCGGCAGCGTGCCCTGCTCGCGCAGCGCGAAGGCCACGTTGTCGAGCACGTTGAAGGCGGAAAACAGCGCGCCCTGCTGGAACAGCATGCCCACGCGGCTGGCGGCGCCGGCGCGGCCCATCTCGGCGGCGGGGCGGCCCAGCACCGTCACCTCGCCCTTGGCAGGCCGCGTGAGGCCCAGCATCTGGCGCAGCAGCACGGTCTTGCCCGTGCCCGAGCCGCCCACCAGGGCCAGCATTTCGCCGCGGCGCACGGTGAGGTCGAGGTTCTCGTGCACGGCGAAGGCCTCCTTGCCCTTGCCGAACACGGTGGACAGCCCCTTGATCTCGACCACCGGCGGCGCGTCGGCGGGCGGGGCCTGCGGCGCAGTGTGCGCGGCGGGGGCGGGGATGAGCGAGGTGTCGTCCATGGCGTCAGATCCCGAGGTTCTTGAACGCGATGGCGAACAGCGCGTCCACGATGATCACCATGGTGATGGAACTCACCACCGAGGCCGTCGTGCCCTCGCCCAGGCTCTGCGTGTTGGGCTTGACGCGCAGGCCCCAGTGGCAGCCGATGAGCGCGATGGACACGCCGAACACCACCGACTTGGCCACCGCCATCACCAGGTTGGGAAAGCTCACCGCGTTGGGCAGCGCCTGCACGAAGTAGGCGGGCGACACGCCCAGCGCGAGGTCGGCCGCGAGCATGCCGCCGGCCAGCGCGCACAGCGTGGTCCACACGGCGATCAGCGGCATGGCCACGGCCAGCGCCACGGCGCGCGGCATGACGAGGCGAAAGCCGTGCGGAATGCCCATGACGCGCATGGCGTCGAGTTCCTCGGTCACGCGCATCACGCCGATCTGCGCCGTGATGGCCGAGCCCGAGCGCCCTGCCACGAGGATGGCCGCGAGCATGGGCCCCAGCTCGCGGATCAATGAAATGCCCAGGATGTTGACGATGAACGACTCGGCGCCGAACTGCCGCAGCTGCAGCGACATCAGGTAGGCCAGCACCACGCCGATGAGAAAGCCCACGATGGCCGTGATGGGCATCGCCGTGGCGCCCATGCGGTACAGGTGGCCCGACATGTCGCGCCAGGGCGCGCGGCGCGGCGAACGGGCGGCCCGGAAGATGTCGATGAAGAGCTGCCCCACCAGTTCGAGCAGGTGGCGCATGTGGGACAGGGCGTGCAGCACCTGCACGCCGAGCCGGTCCACCTGCTCGGCCAGCCGCCAGGGTGTGTCGGGCGGGCGGGTGGTGCTGAATTCGGCCACGCGCTCGAGCATGTCGCGCTGGCTGTCGTCGAGCGCCAGCCGCTCGGGCCAGTCGCGGCCCCAGTGGTTCCACAGCAGTTGCGCGCCCACGTGGTCCAGCCATTGCAGGCTGCGCAGGTCCCAGCCGATGGCCGGGCCGCCCCGCGTTTCGGACAGCTGGGCCGACAGCGCGCGCCAGTGGCGGCGCGTGCCCAGTTCCGCCGCACCCCAGCGGCCGTGCAACACCGCACAGGGGCCGTCGGGCGTGTCGTCTCGGGTGATGCGGGGCTGGCTGTCGTCTTCGGTCATGGAGGGGGGCGGGAGAAGCTGTGCATGGTAGCGGAGCGGATGGGCCCGGGCGCGTCAGCGCAGAACGCGTCCCTGCGCAGGGCACGGGCCGCGTGAATTATGATCAAAATGCCCTCCAGCGCAATATCTTCTAGGGCATATAGCTACAAAAATAATAGCAATTGGCTGTTTCCCTATCGACAGCGGCACGGCGCTACGCACAATGGACCGGCACTGCCGCAATGCCCCGGGAACGTGTTCAACGTCCAACAGCCTCCATGAGCGACACCACTTTCGACTACATCATCATCGGCGGCGGCACGGCCGGCGCCCTGCTGTGCAACCGCCTGAGCGCCGGCGGCCGCCACCGCGTGCTGCTCATCGAGGCGGGCCGCAAGGACGACTACCACTGGATCCACATCCCGGTCGGCTACCTGTACTGCATCGGCAACCCGCGCACCGACTGGCTGTACCACACCGAGCCCGACGCGGGCCTGAACGGCCGCAGCCTGCGCTACCCGCGCGGCAAGACGCTGGGCGGCTGCAGCAGCATCAACGGCATGATCTACATGCGCGGCCAGGCGCGCGACTACGACCAGTGGGCCGAGATCACGGGCGACGACGCCTGGCGCTGGGAACACGCCCTGCCCTATTTCCGCCGCCACGAGGACCACTGGCGCCTGGACCAGCCCGCGTCCGCGACCGAGGCCTTCAAGCGCCTGCACGGCAGCAAGACCACCGGCAGCACCGGCGAGTGGCGCGTGGAAAAGCAGCGCCTGCGCTGGGACGTGCTGGACGCCTTCGCCCAGGCGGCGCAGCAGGCCGGCATTCCCGCCACCGACGATTTCAACGGCGGCGACAACGAAGGCGTGGGCTACTTCGAGGTCAACCAGAAGGCCGGATGGCGTTGGAACACCGCCAAGGCCTTCCTGCGCCCCACCTGCTACGGGCGGCCCAACTTCGAGATGTGGACCGCCGCGCAGGCCACCCGGCTGCTGATCGACACCCAGCCCGACGGCTCGCGCCGCTGCACCGGCGTGCAGGTGTGGACCGGCGAGGAGATGGTCACCGCCCACGCCACGCGCGAGGTGGTGCTGAGCGCGGGCGCGGTCAACTCGCCGCAGCTGCTGCAGCTGTCGGGCATCGGCCCGGCGGCGCTGCTGCGCCAGCACGGCATCGACGTGGTGCACGACCTGCCCGGCGTGGGCG
>NZ_BAAJYT010000336.1:0-3281 GCF_057541515.1 Acidovorax sp. KNOB132 | reverse complement strand
GCCATGCCGGGCGCGCAGCGCACGGTGCGGGGTGGACGCGTATGAGCGCACCCAAAACCGCGCTCATCATGGCCGGCGGCACCGGCGGCCACATCTTCCCGGGCCTGGCCGTGGCCGAGGAGCTGCGCACGCGCGGCTGGCGCGTGCACTGGCTGGGCACGCCCGGCAGCATGGAGTCGCGCCTGGTGCCGCCGCGCGGGTTCGCGTTCGAGCCCATCGATTTTTCCGGCGTTCGCGGCAAGGGGCTGCTCACGCTGGTCTTGCTGCCGCTGCGCCTGCTGCGCGCCTTCTGGCAGTCGCTGGCCGTGGTGCGCCGCGTGCGCCCCGACGTGGTCGTGGGCCTGGGCGGCTATGTGACGTTTCCGGGCGGGATGATGGCCGTGCTGTTGGGCAAGCCTTTGGTGCTGCACGAGCAGAACTCGGTGGCCGGCCTCGTGAACAAGGTGCTGGCCGGCGTGGCCGACCGCATCTTCACGGCCTTTCCCGGGGTGCTCAAGAAGGCCCAGTGGGTGGGCAACCCGCTGCGCACCGCCTTCACGCAGCAGCCCGCGCCGGCCGAGCGCTTCGCCGGCCGCACGGGGCCGCTGCGCCTCCTGGTCGTGGGCGGCAGCCTGGGCGCCCGCGCGCTCAACGAGATCGTTCCGCAGGCCCTGGCGCTGATTCCGGCGGACCGCCGGCCCGTCGTCACCCACCAGAGCGGCGCAGCGCAGATCGATGCGCTGCGCGAGCACTACGCGAAGGCGGGCGTGCAGGCCACGCTCACGCCGTTCATCGACGACACCGCGGCGGCGTTCGCCGACGCGGACCTCATCGTCTGCCGTGCGGGCGCCAGCACCGTCACCGAGATCGCCGCCGTGGGCGCGGCGGCGGTGTTCGTGCCGTTCCCCCATGCGGTGGACGATCACCAGACCGCCAATGCCCGCTTCCTCGTGGACGCCGGTGGCGGGTGGCTCGTGCCGCAGCGCGACCTCACCCCCGAGTGGCTGGCGAAGTTGCTACAAAATTCAGAGCGCGATGCCCTAGTGGATATTGCGCAGAAGGCCAAAAACATGCAAAAGATCAACGCCACCCGCGAAGTGGCGACTGCCTGCGAGGAGCTGGCATGAAGCACGCCATTCGCCACATCCATTTCGTCGGCCTGGGCGGCGCCGGCATGTGCGGCATCGCCGAGGTGCTGTTCAACCTGGGCTACGGCATTTCGGGCTCGGACCTGTCCGACAGCGCCACCCTGCGCCGCCTGCAGGCGCTGGGCATCCGCACCTGCGTGGGCCATGCGGCCGCGCACATCGAGGGGGCGGATGCGGTGGTCACCTCCACGGCGGTGCAGGCCGACAATCCCGAGGTGCTGGCCGCCCGCGAAAAGAAGATTCCCGTGGTGCCGCGCGCGCTGATGCTGGCCGAGCTGATGCGCCTGAAGCGCGGCATCGCCATCGCCGGCACGCATGGCAAGACCACCACCACCAGCCTGGTGACCAGCGTGCTGGCCGAGGCCGGGCTCGACCCGACCTTCGTGATCGGCGGGCGGCTCAACAGCGCGGGCGCCAATGCCAAGCTGGGCAGCGGCGACTACATCGTGGTGGAGGCGGACGAGTCCGACGCCTCGTTCCTCAACCTGCTGCCCGTGATGGCCGTAGTGACGAACATCGACGCCGACCACATGGAAACCTACGGGCACGACTTCGGCCGCCTCAAGGGCGCGTTCGTCGAGTTCCTGCACCGCATGCCGTTCTACGGCACGGCGATCCTGTGCGTGGACAACCCGGCCATCCGCGACATCCTGGCCGACGTGACCTGTCCGGTGACGAGCTACGGCTTCTCCGAAGACGCCCAGGTGCGCGCGGTGGACGTGCGGGCCGATGCGGGCCAGATGCGTTTTCGCGTGCAGCGGCGCAACGGCGTCACGCTGCCCGACATCGACGTGGTGCTGAACCTGGCGGGCGAGCACAACGTGCTGAACGCCCTGTCGGCCATCGCGGTGGCGGTGGAGTTGAACATTCCCGACGACGCGCTGCTGCGCGCCCTGGCCCAGTTCAAGGGCGTGGGCCGGCGCTTTCAGCGCTACGGCGACATCGCCGCGCCGGGGGGGCGGCAGGTTCGCGCTGATCGAGGACTACGGTCACCACCCGGTCGAGATGACGGCCACGCTGGCCGCGGCGCGCGGTGCCTTCCCGGGCCGGCGCCTGGTGCTGGCGTTCCAGCCGCACCGCTACAGCCGCACGCGCGACTGCTTCGAGGATTTCGTGAAGGTCATGGGCAGTGCGGACGCCGTGCTGCTGACCGAGGTGTATGCCGCCGGCGAGGCGCCGATCGTCGCCGCCGACGGCCGGTCGCTCACGCGCGCCCTGCGCGTGGCGGGCAAGGTCGAGCCGGTGTTCGTGGACGACGTGGCCCTGCTCGCGCAGGCGATCGTGGACAACGCCCGGGATGGCGACGTGGTGCTGTGCATGGGCGCGGGCTCCATCGGCGCCGTGCCGGCGAAGGTGGTGGAAATGCTGCAGAAAGAAGAAGCGCCAGCGTTGGCGGAGGTCGCGCGATGAGCCACGAAGACACCCCTGCCATCGACGTGCGCGCCCTGGGCAAGGTCGCGGTGCTGATGGGCGGCTCGTCCGCCGAGCGCGAGGTCTCGCTGATGTCCGGCGGCGGCGTGCTGCAGGCGCTGCGCGCCCGCGGCGTGGACGCGCATGCGTTCGACCCGTCGCAGACCGACCTGTCCGAGCTGCGGCACGGCGGCTATGCGCGCTGCTTCATCGCCCTGCACGGCCGCCATGGCGAGGACGGCACGGTGCAGGGCGCGCTCGAGCTGCTCGGCATTCCGTACACCGGCCCCGGCGTGATGGCGTCCAGCATCGCGATGGACAAGATCATGACCAAGCGCATCTGGCGCTTCGAGGGGCTGCCCACGCCGGACTGGCGCCTGGTGTCGAGCGCCGCCGAGACCGCGCAGGCGCTGCAGGCGCTGGGCGCGCCGATGATCGTCAAGCCCTCGCGCGAAGGCTCCACCATCGGCCTGACCAAAGTGACCTCGCCCGGGCAGTGCGAACAGGCCTACCTGCTGGCCTCCCGCTACGACCCCGAAGTGCTGTGCGAGGAATTCATCGAAGGCGACGAGACCACCTGCCCGGTGCTGGGCCAGGGGGCGGATGCGCATGCGCTGCCGGTGATCCGCATCGTGGCGCCGGCCGGCAACTACGACTACCAGAACAAGTATTTCACCGACGTCACGCAGTACCACTGCCCGAGCGGCCTGCCCGAGGCCGAGGAGCGCGAGATCCAGCGCCTGG
>NZ_BAAJYT010000335.1:0-3322 GCF_057541515.1 Acidovorax sp. KNOB132 | reverse complement strand
CATCTCCCCGGCCGGCGCGGCGCTGTTGCTGCTCCTGCGGTTGCCGTACTGGCCCAGCACGGTGCTGCCGATGCCATCTTCGGCATAGACCGTCTGCTGGGTGATGGCCGGGTTGTTCGCCCCGGTCAGCCGCGCATCGCTCTTGAACACGCGCTGGCCCAGGGCGTTGTACGTGTAGCTCACGGCCAGGGTGTTCGCCGGGTCGGCATTCAGGCCGGCCTTGGCGATGCGGCCGTCGCTGCCGTAGTGCAGGTAGTTGTCGCCTTTTTTGGTGAGCGAGCCGGTGGCGTCATGGCTGTAGGCCACGGTGCTGGTTTGCGCACTGCCGCTGGCGGGCTGGAACGTCTGCGTGTAGTTCTGCAGCCGGTTGCTGCCGCTGACGGCGACGTAATTGCGCTTGAGCGTGGCCGTGCCCGCCGCTGTGACGCTGCCATAGAACGCCTGCACGCGGTTGCCGTTGGCGTCCCACGCGTAGCCGCTGGTGTTGGCGCCCAGGGTGTCGCTCAGCGCGCTGCCCGTGGGTAGCGCGAGGCCGGCCGGCGCGCTGTGGGCGCTGGCGGTGAGCCGGCCCGTGGCGTCGTAGGTGTTGGCGCTGGTGATCACGGCCTGCTGCGCCCCCGTGGCGCCGCGCAGGGCGTGCCGCTGCTGCACCTGAGCTAGGCGCCCGGCGCTGTCCCAGGTCAGTTGCGGCAGCAGCCGGCTGGCGGACAACTGGCCCGCCAGGGTGTAACTGCGCTGCTCGGTCAGGCCGGGCGCGGGTCCGAAGGCCGGCCACTTCCAGCCGGTGGGCTGGCCTAGCGGGTTCCAGGTGATGGCGGTGAGCAGCGGCTGGCCGTTCCATTGCAGCCCGGTGAGCTGGCCCGTGGCGTCGTACTGGTACTGCAGCTTCTTGCCGCTCGCGTAGGTGAGGGTGGCGATCTGCCCGGCTCCGCCATTGCGGGCGCCGTCCGGCCCTGCCGGCACATAGGCCTGGGCCAGGGTGCGGCTGTCGCCGTTGGCCAGCACCTGGGTGCGGGCGGTGACCCGGCCCAGCGGGTCGCGCTGCCAGCGCGTGGTGACGCCCGCGTCCTGGATCTCGCTCAAGGACCCGATGCTGGCCTGCGGCGTGCCGGGGGCGTTGTAGCTGGCGCCGGTGAGGTCGTACCGCCACACGCTCTGCTTGCCGTCCTTGAAGAGGATGCGCGTCAGGCGCCCCGCCGCGTCCCGCGTGAGCCCGGTGGTGCGGCCCAGCGCATCGCTCAACTGCGTGGGGCGCCCCAGTGCGTCGTATTGCACGTTGGCCGCGCCGCTGTCGGCCGAGGTCTCCCGCGTGGCGTTGCCCCGGATGTCGTTGGCATACGTGGTGGCCACGCCCGCGAAGTCCTTGGCGCCCTGCACGGCGCCCAGGCCGTCGTAGGACAGCGAGGCGACCTTGCCCAGGGGGTCGGTGATTTCCGCGACGCGGCCCAGGGGGTCGGTGGCGTACCGGTAGCGCTGGCCCAGGGCGTTCTCGGCGGTGATGCGCTCGCCGTTGGGGCCGTAGGCGTAGCGGTCCACCTGGCTGCCGGCCTTGACGGTTTCCAGCTGGTTGGCGGCGTTGATGCCCCGCTCCTGGCGCCACACGGTCTGGCCCGCGGCGTCTTTGACTTCCTGCAGGATGACGTTGTTGAACAGGTCGTACCCATAGCTGCCCGAGGCGCCCCGGTTGTCCTTCCACGAGGCCAGCCGGTGCGCGCTGTCGTAGGCGTAGTCGATCTGGTAGCCGTCCGGCTGCGTCGTGCGGGACCGCTTGCCGATGGCGTTGTACTGGTGGGTCCATTGCATCCCGAGGACCGAGACGTTGCCGAGCAGGTTCCAGGGGTTGTTGCCATAGGCGTACTGGATTTCCAGGCCGTTGGGCAGGAGCTTGCCCACCAGGCGGCCATCGCTGTAGCTGTGGCTGGTGCGCCGCCCGAACGGGTCGGTGGATTCGAACACCAAGGGCGTGTTGCTGTGATAGGTGTATGTGCGCCGCACGCCCAGGGCATCGATTTCGGCGGTGACCAGGCCGCCCTGGTATTCCCATCGGCGGACGGCGGCACGGGCTGCGCCGTCGGGCAGGCTGGCGTCGTACACCCGCTCGGTGAGGACGTTGCCGTCCGCGTCGTAGGTGTATTCGGTGACGCGGTGGCCATCGGTGACCTTGACCGGCAGGCGGTAGGTGGGGTGCCACTGCGTGGCGACCCGGCGCTCCTGCGCGGTGCCCTGGGCGTGGGTGGCCAGCAGGGGCAGCTGGCGGTCGTTGTCCCATTCGTAGGTGGTCTGGCGGCCAGCGAAGTCCACCTCCGCCGTGACGAGGCCGGCGGCGTTCTGCACCCGGCGGTTGACCGGGCGGTAGGCCAGCCCCGGCACCGACGAGGCACTGGTGACGGCCAGCGCCTTGTTCTGCACGGTATAGCCGTACCGGCGGATCTGGCCGAGCGGGTCTTTCACGCCGACCTGGCCCGAGGCGATGTCGGTGTAGTCGAACTGGTGCGCCAGGGCGTCGCCCGCATGCGCGGCCTTGAGCGTGCGGCCCAGCGCGTCGTAGCTGAACTGGGCGAAACGGCTGCCGTTCTCATCGACGATGGCGGTCAGCAGGAACGGGTTGCCGGTGTCTTCGTACAGGTAGGTCTTCTGATACTGGTCCTGCAGGCGGGACGACACCAGCCGGTCGCCCACGCCGTCCTGGTAGCTGTACCGGTAGGTGGTGGTTTGGTAGTCGGGCGTGATGATCTGTTCGATCAGCCGCTCGCCCCAGACGAGGGTGAGGGTCTTGCCGAAGGCGTTGGTGATGGTGGTCAGGCGCCCGTAGGTGTACCCGTAGGTGGTGACCCAGCCGTTGCGCGCCCTGCGGCTCAGGAGTTTGCCCGCGCTGTCGAAGGTGAGCACGGAGTCGTCGCTGGCGTTCCGAAAGCGCCACAGGCCATCGGCCTGGGCCAGCGTGTCGCTGCGCTGGTCGCCCACCCAGTCCTGCTGGGCGCCCGCGCGCTGAAAGCCCCGCTCCTCACCGTTGCCGAAGATGACGGTCGCCACGCCCTCGGACACCCGCAGGCTGATGGCGTGGTTGTGCCCCCACTGGCGGCCGAAGCCCCGGCTGGCGCGGGCGGAGTCCAGCGCCCAATGGCTGCGGTAGATGCGCACGAAGTCCAGGCTGCCGCCCCACGGGTCCTGGTGGTCCACGATCTCCTGGAAATTCTCCCCGGTGGCGGGAATGACGGGGTCGCCCACGCACATGCCGTCCTGCCCGCCAGGGAACACGGAGACACTCCGGTAGCCGTCGCCGGGCGGCGGCAACGGGGGTGGCGGCGGCGGCAGGGGGCGG
>NZ_BAAJYT010000334.1:0-3356 GCF_057541515.1 Acidovorax sp. KNOB132 | reverse complement strand
CCCTGGCGCACCTGGTTCGGCGCCAGCGGCCTGGACTGGGCCGAGCCCACCGAGGGCTCGCAGTTCAACGACATCGGCCTGATGTGCGATGCCGCCGCGGCCGGCATGGGCGTGGCGCTGGTGCGGCTCAAGCTGGGCGCGCCCTGGCTGGAAAACGGCACCCTGGTGCGGCTCTTTCCCGGCGAGGCACCCAGCCCGCACGCCCACTACCTGTGCTGGCGCACCGGTACCATGGACCGCTGGGAATGCGCGGCCTTCACCGACTGGCTGCGCCGCACCATGGCGTGAAACGGGGGGAGCGGCACCCCGGGCCCCCGCGCCGGGCGGCGATGGCGGGCAAAAAACCCCGGTTTCGGCCGGCATGGGCTTGCGCGACGCGCACAGGGCCGTCAAGATTCCCAAAGGCCCTGCGCGGTGCGGGTCTATTGTGACGCTGGCGGCGGGCGCGGCTTCAAACCATCACATTACGCCTCGCCGGTTTTCCAGCAGGCCCGGCATTCAAGCCTGGGCTGCAGTGGCCGATAACCCCTAGATGCCGCCCACCAGGACCTTGCGACCATGAACGCCTTCACAGAACCCCTTGCCGCGTCCGAGCTGGAACGCGCACGCACCACGGGCCTGCTGGCCGCGCTGGAACGGGTGCAATGCACCATCGAATTCGACCTGGCCGGCAAGGTCCAGCACGCCAACCCCCTGTTCCTGGCCCGCATGGGCTACGCCCTCGAGGACATCGTCGGGCAGCACCACCGCATCTTCTGCCCGCCCGACGTGGCGGCCAGCGCGGCCTACGGCGCCATGTGGGAGCGCCTGGCCGCCGGCGAGATCGTCGAAGGCGTGTTCCAGCGCCTGACCAGGAACGCCGAGCCGGTGTGGCTGCAGGCCTCCTACAACCCCATCTTCGACAGTGCCGGGCGCCCGGTGGGCGTGGTCAAGCTGGCCACCGACGTGACCCAGGCGCGCCAGGCCCAGGCCGACTTCGAGGGCAAGATCGCCGCGATGGACCGGGTGCAGGCCATGATCGAGTTCGATCTGCGCGGCAAGGTGCTGCACGCCAACCCCAATTTCCTGAAGGTGTTCGGCTACACCGAGGACGAGGTCGTCGGCCAGCACCACCGGATGTTCTGCACCCCGGAAGTGGTGCGCTCGGCGGAATACGCGCGGCTGTGGGAGCGGCTGGCCCGCGGCGAATTCGATGCCGGGCGCTACCGCCGCGTGGCCAAGGACGGCTCGGACGTGTGGATCCAGGCGTCGTACAACCCCATCCTCGACTCCTCCGGCAAGCCCTACAAGGTGGTGAAGTTCGCCACCGACATCACCGAGGAAACGCGCCAGGCCGCGGAGACCAAGGGCAAGCTCGATGCCATCGGCCTGTCGCAGGCGGTGATCGAGTTCAGCGTGGATGGCCGCATTCTCACCGCCAACCCGAACTTCCTGCGCACCATGGGCTACACGCTCGATGAGATCCGGGGCAAGCACCACAGCATGTTCTGCGACCCCGATTTCGTGAAGACGCAGACCTACCGCGACTTCTGGGCGGACCTGGGCGAGGGCAAGTTCCAGAGCGCGCGCTACCGGCGCATCGGCAAGCACGACGCCGGTATCTGGATCCAGGCCACCTACAACCCCATCTTCGACGTGGAAGGCCGCGTGTACAAGGTGGTGAAGTTCGCGGTCAACGTGACCGAGCAGGTCGAACGCGAGACCGCCGTGTCGCAGAAGGTGCGGGACATCGGCGCCGTGCTGCGCACCATCTCGGACTCGATCCAGCAGGTGGCGCGCAACTCCGAGCGCTCGGCCGACCTGGCCACCCAGACCCAGCGCGAGGCCGGCCAGGGCCACCAGGTGCTGGCGCGCTCGCGCGAGGCCATCGCCGCCATCGAGCAGTCGTCCGCCGACATCCGCGACATCGTGGCCACCATCGGCGAAATCTCCAGCCAGACGCATCTGCTGGCCTTCAATGCCGCCATCGAGGCGGCGCGCGCCGGGCCGCACGGCATCGGCTTTTCCGTGGTGGCCGACGAGGTGCGCAAGCTGGCGGAAAAGTCGGCGCTCGCCGCGCAGGAAATCTCCAAGCTCGTGGGCAGCAGCGTGGCCCGCGTGGCCGAAGGCGGGCGCCTGTCCGAAGAAGTGGGCGCGGCCTTCAGCCGCATCCTGGCCGCGGTGGACAGCACCAGCCAGTCCATCGGCGAGATCCGCAACGCCATGCTGGCCCAGGAAACGTCCACCCAGGACGTCGTCGTGCTGCTGGACAAGCTGCAAGGCGCCAGTTCCGGACGCACGGGCGCATGACCGAGCCGGGCAGCCCCTCCACGCCAGCGGCGGCCGACGCCGACGCCGAAGCCCCTGCCCCTGCCCGCGCCCAGGCGCATGTGCGGGTGCGCGTGGGCGACTGCCACATCGCCATCGCGGCGGTGCATGTGGAGCGCGCGCTTGCCATCCCGCCGCAGGGCCTGGCGGCCCTTCCCCGCCGCCAGGGCGCCCTGACCGGCATGATCGACCTGGACGGCCGGGCCGTGCCGGTGGTGTCGCTGGAGCGCTGGCTGCCCATCCAGGCCTCGCCTGCGGGCGGCGCTCTACAGCGGGTGCTGGTGCTGCACGCGGGGCCGGCGCGGATCGGGTTGCGGGTGGACGAGGTCCTGGGCGTGAAGCCCGTCGATCCGCAGGCCATCGTGCGCGTGCACCACGACGGCGGCCAGGAGGAATGGTTCCAGTCGGTCGTGCCCGCCTCGGCCGGCGCGCCGATCCTGTCGGTGCTCGAGGTCGACCGCCTGATGGCCCTGTGCCAGGTCTGGTGCGAGGACGGTGCAGCGCCAAAGGACCTGGCGCCTGCGGCACGCGCCCCGGACCAGGTCCCCACCGAACGGCATGCGGTCTTCGCCGTGGGCGACGACCTGTGGGCCGTGCCGGCCAGCGCCATCCATACGGTGGTGCCCGTGCCGCACGTCGAACTGAACATGCCCCCCGGCCACCTCACGGTGGCCATCAGCACGCTGCGGGGCCGCAAGCTGCCGCTGGTGGACGTGGCCGCCGATCCGGCCCGCGCCGGTGCCGCGCTGCGCCCCTGGGTGGCCGTGCTGGAAAGCCAGGGGCAGTGGGTCGGCCTCACGGCGGACACCTGCCGGCAACTGGTCGATCTGGCTGAACCCGACCGGGCGCCCACCCCCGGCGATCCGCTGCTCAAGGGCCTGGCCCTGGTGCCCGGGCTGGGCACGCTGCGGGTGCTGGACATCGGCAAGCTGTTCGAGGCCGTGCCCGAGGCGGCCGTGAGCGACGTGGCGCCGGCGCCGACGCAGGCCGACGGCACCGAGGCGCCCGTCGGCACGCCGACGGATCGCCCAGGCCGACGCGGCCAGGCC
>NZ_BAAJYT010000333.1:0-3361 GCF_057541515.1 Acidovorax sp. KNOB132 | reverse complement strand
CGCCTCGGGCGCGGCGATCAGTCCGGCGGCGTGCGCGGCTTCCATCTGCGCGGGGCTGCCGCCGCGCACGGCCACGGGCTGGGTATGGTGTCCGCGCAGCGCGGCGCACAGGGCGTCGAAATCGATGGCGTCGCCGGCCTCGCGCACGCCGGCCAGGTCGATCAGCACGGGGTCGTTGTCGAAGAAGTCCGGGTCGCTCTCCAGCCGTGCGGCCAGGTCGGCGGCGAGCACGCCGACGTCGGTGGTCTTGAGCACGACCGCCACCACGGGCAGCTGGGCGCTCTTGAGATCAAAGCTGGTGCGGGCCTGGCCCGCCGTGTCAACGGCCATGGAAGGGGGGTGCGTGGTGCGGAAATAAGGGGGAGCGGTACGCCCGGCCCGAAGGCGCGAAGTGTACCGTGGGGGCCCGCCGGTGCCTGTCGCGGGA
This sequence comes from Acidovorax sp. KNOB132, assembly GCF_057541515.1. Taxonomy (NCBI): domain Bacteria; kingdom Pseudomonadati; phylum Pseudomonadota; class Betaproteobacteria; order Burkholderiales; family Comamonadaceae; genus Acidovorax; species Acidovorax sp. KNOB132. The sequence continues at coordinate 2,934 of NZ_BAAJYT010000333.1, read as the reverse complement.
CGTATCCGCGCGCCACGCGCCGCATGGGGCAGGCACCTTGGCGCCGAGGCCCGGCCGGACAAGCCCATGCTTGCAGGCCGCGTGCTGCAGGCGCCGGCACCCCGGATCGAATCGGGCCTCAGCGCAATCAAATCAACGGCATGCAGCTATTATTTTCATAGCAATATTCCGTCCCCCGAAGCCTTCAGAACTTGGGAATGCGGATGCGGCTGATCATGAGCGAGCCCGACAGCGCGAACAGCAGCACCAGCGGGTGCAGCGTGAACCCGCCCAGCACCACGCTGCCGAACCACAGGTGCTCGCGCACCGCGCCCAGGGAGGCGGCCAGCGCCATCAGGGCCACGAGCACGATGGAGGTGGGGATCGGCGTGCCCTCGAAGTATTTGACCTTGCCCGAGCCTTCCGACAGCGTTTCGGCGGTGACGTTGTAGCGCGCCAGGCGCGAGACGCCGCAGGCCACGAAGTACGCCAGCACGATGCGGTCGTACAGGCCCTGCATGCCGCAGGCGTAGGCGATGATGGCCGGGGCCACGCCGAACGAGATCACATCGGCCAGCGAATCGAGCTCGCGCCCCATGGCCGAGGACTTTTGCCGCCAGCGCGCGATGCGGCCGTCCAGCACGTCGAAGATCAGCGCCGCCAGCACCAGCGCGCAGGCGAAGTACACGTGGCGCACCTCGCCGGTCTCCAGGAACGTCATGGACGAGAACAGCGCCCCCACGCCGCACACGGCGTTGCCCAGCGTGAACCAGTCGGCGAGGTGGAACTCGCGGATCATCGAAAAGCGCTTGGGGGTGGACTGGGACATGGACTCTCCTGGGTGGGTGGCGGCCGCCGTGCGCCGTGGAAGGCCGCGGTGGCAATGCCTGCCGATTATGGGCGGCGCCCCGAGGGGCGCACCGTCAGGCATGTCCTACGGGCCCGCTACGGCCCGGCCGTGCCGCGCCCGCCGGACGCGATGGGCGCACGCACGGTCTCCAGGTGGATGCTGGTCTCGGTGTTGCTGATGCCCTTGATGAGGCGGATGCGCTCCAGCGCGTGCGCCAGCTCCGCCAAGCTGCCCACCTGCAGTTCGGCCAGCAGGTCCCAGCGGCCATTGGTGCTGTGCAGCGCCAGCACGCTGGGCTCGCCCAGCAGCGAGGCCGTGACCCGGCGCGCGTCGTTGCCCTCGATGGAGATGCTGGTCCAGGCCTGCAGTCCGCCGCCCGTCTCGCGCTCGGGCCGCAGCCGCACCGTGTAGCCGACGATCACGCCCGTGTCCTCCAGCCGGCGGATGCGGTTGGTGACGGTGCCGCGCGACACGCCCAGCCGCGTGGCCAGCGTGGCGACGCTGGCGCGGGCGTTGTGTCGCAGCTGTGCGATCAGTTGCTGGTCGATATTGTCCATTTCGGCAATTCCTTTGAGCAAAAAGCCAGTTTTTTGCGCTTATGCGTGCATTTTTGCCGATTTGAATTGGCGCGCCCTTGTGGGACGCTTGGGAACCCCATGCCGCCCCGACACCCGTCGCGTGGCGCGCCCACCGACGAGGAGCCGATCCCATGACCCCCGACCAACGCCCCATCCCCGGCACCATGTCCACCGAGTTCCTGAGCGCCACGCGCGCCGCGCAATTGGTCGGCCGCACCGGCGTGGTGGAATGCCTGCGCGGCATGGCGCAGGCCATTGAAGAGGACTACGCCCGGTGGCAGGACTTCGACAAGTCCGCGCGCACCGCGAGCCATTCGCCCAATGGCGTCATCGAACTCATGCCCGTCGCCGACGCCCGCGACTACGCCTTCAAGTACGTGAACGGCCACCCGGTCAACACCCGCCACGGCCTGCCCACGGTGATGGCCTTCGGCGCACTGGCCGACGTGGCCACCGGCCACCCCTCCTTCCTGAGCGAGCTCACCCTGACCACGGCGCTGCGCACCGCGGCCACGTCGGCCATGGCCGCGCGCTACCTGGCCCGCCCGGACAGCCGCAGCATGGCGCTGATCGGCAACGGCGCGCAGAGCGAGTTCCAGGCGCTTGCCTTCGTGGGCCTGCTGGGCATCGGCGAGCTGCGCCTGTACGACATCGACCCGGCCGCCACGGCCAAGCTGGCGGCCAACCTCGCGCCGCTGGTGGCGCGGGGGGAGCTGGAGATCGTCCGCTGCGCCAGCACCGCCGAGGCCGTGCGCGGCGCGGACATCGTCACCACCGTCACCGCCGACAAGGCCTACGCCACGATCCTGCACGGCGACCTGGTCGAGCCTGGCATGCACATCAACGCCGTGGGCGGCGACTGCCCCGGCAAGACCGAACTGGCGGCCGAGGTGCTGCGGGCGGCCAGCGTGTTCGTGGAATACGAGCCCCAGACCCGCATCGAAGGCGACCTGCAGCAGATGCCTGCCGACTTCCCCGTGACCGAGTTCTGGCGCGTGGTGCGCGGCGAGGCGCCGGCCCGCACCTCGCCCGCTCAGGTCACCGTGTTCGACTCGGTGGGCTTTGCGCTGGAGGACTATTCCGCCCTGCGCTTCATGCGTGCCCTGGGCCGCAGCGCAGGCCTGCTGCAGCCGCTGGAGCTGATTCCCGACCAGGCCGACCCCAAGGACCTGTACGCGCAGATCCAGCCGTGGATCGCCCTGGGCACGCCCGCAGGCGCGCCCCCGCTGGTGCAGGCCGCCGCCCACCTGGCGGAAGCGCTTTAAGCACGGGTGGGCCGCGCCAGGACACGCCACCCATCGTCACCGTCCGCGTGCACACTGCACGCGCCCCATCCCGTTTTCCGCATGCCGCCAAACCGCATGCGGGGCAAAACTTTGGCGCCACGGCGCCCGCACGCCGTGCGTTTCCAGGAGATGAATCCATGACCGACACCGCAACCCCCGCCCCGCACACCCGCGCCACCCTCATCGGCGCCCCCACCGACGCCGGCGCCGCGCGCCTGGGCGCGGCCATGGGGGCCCGACG
>NZ_BAAJYT010000332.1:0-3380 GCF_057541515.1 Acidovorax sp. KNOB132 | reverse complement strand
TCGCCGCGCGGCGGCTTCCACGGCGGCGTTGAGCTGCCAGGATGTTGGTCTGGAAGGCGATGCCGTCGATCACGCCGATGATGTCGCTGATCTTGCGTGAGCTGTCGGTGATCTGCTGCATGCTGGTCACCACCTGGCCCACCACTTCGCCGCCCCGCCCGGCCACCTGCGCCGCCGTGGACGCGAGCTGGTTGGCTTGGCGCGCCGTGTCGGCGGACTGGGTGACGGTGGCGGTCAGCTCTTCCATGCTGGCCGCCGTCTCCTCGAGGTTGGCGGCGGTCTGTTCGGTGCGGGCGGACAGGTCCTGGTTGCCGGTGGCGATCTCGGTGGAGGCGGAGGACACCGACTCCACGCCCGAGCGCACCTCGGCCACCACCCCGCGCAGGCGCGCCGCCATGGCGGACAGCGAGCGAAGCAGGTGGCCCAGCTCATCCTTGCGCGCGTCCTGCACGTCGACGGTCAGATCGCCCTCGGCGATGGCGTCGGCCAGGCCCACGGCGCGGTCCAGCGGCTGGGTGATCGAGTGCACCGTGAGGTACGCCAGGAACACGCCCAGCAACACCACCAGGGCAGCAATCGCCGCGCCGATCCAGTGCGCCTTTTCCCGCTGGCGCCGGCCCTCGGCCTTGGCCGCTTCGCGCTGGCCCTCCTGCTGCTCGACGAAGGTCTCCTGGGTCTGGATGTACTTGGCGACGGCAGGCAGCAAAGTGTCGTCCACGAGCTTGCGGGTGGCGTCGATGTCCCCGCGGCCTTCCTGGGCCTGGGCGGTGATCTTGAGCACGGCGGTGCGCTCGGCGGAGACGCGTTCGAGCTGGGCCTTTTCCTCGGGCGCCACGGCCTGCGCGATGATCTTCTTCTGGATCTCGGTGATGGCGGCGATGTCGTTCTTGACCAGCGCCTTCATGCGGGTGCTCAGCACCTCGTCGGTGGTGACCGCGCTGACCACCACGCGCTCCACGGCCAACTGTGTCATGCCCTTCCAGCGCAAGGCCAGCGAGATGCGGTCTTCATTGGCCTGGACCATGGCGGTGGTGTCGGCATCCACGCGGGCTGTGTAGGCCACGAGGGCATAGACCAGCAGCAGCATGCTGCCCATGAGGCCGAGGATGATGAGCCACAGCTTGCGGCCAACGGAAAGGTTCTGGAAGTTCATCGGGAAATGGGCGAAGGTGAAGAAGCGCAAAAAAGCGCACGGCAGACGATGCAACGCGTGGAGCGTTACCGGCGTGCACTTTTGCTTACATTTTCAGTGGTTGCGCCGATGGGCGTCAGCGGGGTTTTCCATACCTGGTGCGAGATTGCGACACACGGGAGGGCCAGCGCCCTAGAATCGATCCGTGTCCATCCTTCTCAACGCCGACCTGCACTGCCACTCCGTGGTTTCCGACGGCACGCTCACGCCCGAGGAACTGGCCGCCCGGGCGCATGCCAACGGCGTGCAGCTGTGGGCCCTGACGGACCACGACGAGATCGGTGGCCAGCACCGCGCCATGGCCGCCGCCGCATCGCACGGCCTGCCCTACCTCACCGGCGTGGAGATCTCGGTCACCTTCGCCGACACCACGGTGCACATCGTCGGCCTGGGATTCGATCCGGACGACCGACAGCTCAGCCAGGGCCTGGCCGCCACCCGTGGGGGGCGCGGCGAGCGCGCGATGGAAATGTCCCGCCAGTTGACCCAGGTGGGCATCCGCGGTGCCTACGAGGGCGCCCTGCGCTATGTGGGCAATCCGGAGCTCATCTCCCGCACCCATTTCGCGCGCTTTCTGGTGGAAACGGGCGTGTGCCGCGACACCTCCGAGGTGTTCCGCAAATACCTCACCGAAGGCAAGCCCGGCTACGTTCCCCACCGCTGGGCCACGCTCGGCAACGCGGTGCGCTGGATCCACGAGGCCGGCGGCATCGCCGTCATCGCGCATCCGGCCCGCTACAAGTTCAGCGCGAACGCCGAGTACGCGCTCTTCACCGAATTCATCCAGCATGGCGGCCGGGGGGTGGAAGTGGTGACCGGCAGCCATTCCGTGGCCGAGTACGGCGTGTATGCCGCCATGGCCACCGAATTGAACCTCGCCGCGTCGCGCGGCAGCGACTTCCACAGTCCGGACGAATCGCACACCGACCTGGGCGCCCTGCCCTCGCTGCCCGGCGCATTGACCCCCGTGTGGGACCTGCTGGCAGACCGCATCCACACCGCCGCCTGAGGACCTTCCCCTTGGCCCAGTATTTCGAAGTCCACCCCGACAACCCACAGCCCCGGCTGCTCAAGCAGGGCGCCGCGCTGCTCAAGCAAGGCGCGGTGCTGGCCGTGCCCACCGACTCCAGCTACGCGCTGGTGTGCCAACTGGACGACAAGGCGGCCGTGGACCGCCTGCGCCGCATCCGGCAGGTGGACGAAAAGCACCACCTCACCCTGCTGTGCCGCGACCTGTCGGAGCTGGCCAATTACGCCCGCGTGGACAACCGGCAGTACCGCCTGCTCAAGCTGGCGACGCCCGGGCCCTACACCTTCATCCTGGACGCCACCAAGGAAGTGCCCCGCCGCGTGAGCCATCCGCAGCGCAAGACCATCGGCCTGCGCGTGCCGGACCGCAAGGGCCTGCAAATGCTGCTGGAACTGCACGGCGCGCCGCTCCTGGCCACCACCTTCATCGCGCCGGGCGAAACCCTGCCGTTGAACGACCCGCGCGAGATCCGCGAGCGCTACGAGCACCAGATCGACGCCGTCGTCGATGCGGGTGCCTGCCCGCTGGAGCCCACCACCGTGGTGGACCTGACCGACATGTACGACGGCGGCGAACCGCGGGTGGTGCGCGAGGGCCGCGGCAGCCTGCAGGCGCTGGGCCTCTGATGGATGCGGCGCTGACGCGGCACTGAGACGCGAGTCAACGCGCCGCCGCTGCCCTCAGGCCGGCAGGCGCAGAGTGGACGGGCCGTGATGGCCGGGCGAGCCCAGGGCGGGCGCGTCGTCATCGTCCAGCTTGAACGCGCCCACGGCACGCTGCAGGTCGTTCGCGCGTTCCGACAGCACCGACGCGGCCCGCGCCGCCGCCTCCACCATCGCCGCGTTCTGCTGCGTGGCGCCATCCATGTGCGCGACCGCCTGGTTCACATGGGCGATGCCGTCGCTCTGCTCGTGCAGGGCGTGCGAAATCTCACCCAGCAGGGCAGTGACCTGCCCCACGTCGTGCACGATCTCCTGCATCGTCTTGCCCGCCTGGCCGACCAGACCGGTGCCGTTCTGCACCTGCTGCACGGACTCCTGGATCAGTGTGCGGATCTCGCGCGCCGCCACGGCGCTGCGCTGGGCCAGGCTGCGCACCTCGGAGGCCACCACCGCGAAGCCACGGCCCTGCTCGCCCGCGCGGGCCGCTTCCACGGCG
>NZ_BAAJYT010000331.1:0-3399 GCF_057541515.1 Acidovorax sp. KNOB132 | reverse complement strand
AAAAAAGTCCCGGCCATGCCGCTGCATGCGCAGCTCTGCGTTATTCCTTCAACGCCTTCGCAAGACTCCCCATGGTGCACGCTGCTTGCCATAACGTGCGGACTGGAGTTGCGCGATCGTCGCTCCCTGCTCCGCAAGCCTGACATGCCAAACCGAATTTCACCTTCTGGCTCGCCGATCCGCAGCGTTTTGCTGGATTCGAACACTCGCGTGGCACCCGATGCTGTTTCCGAGTCAGCCAGGCCGCTCGCTGGCGAGCATGCATTGCAAGGGCTGGCACCTAGGTTGGAGCCGGCGTTCGGCAGGGCGGTTGGTGCCATGCCCCCGCGTCAGGCCATTCTGCATTGGCCGAACGGGGACGTGTCTCTGGGTAGGGTGGATGGAAATCTCGACACAGGTTGAGCTTTATGGCCTCGTCAACCGCAGGTCCGTTGGCCGAGCGGTGCCGCAAGCCCTCCATGACCCACCTGCGGCATTCTGGAGCCTCGGTGCGGCCCCTTGAGGTGACGCCGATTCTCGGCAGTGCGATGAGCGAACTGTTGGCAGTCCAGGCTCGGCTGAAAAAAATCGACGTACCCTTTGACGGCCAAACGCTGCCTCACTTGGCCCAAGTGGCGTCCGGCACCAGAACTGGGGCAACCGGGGTGGCAGGGCATGAGATCGTTGTCATCGGTGACATGCTGATGTCCGTGCTTGACCAGCTGGGGAAGGATCTCGACGACCCGTTCGCGGCCCGTTCCGCCATGGAGGCCATGGCCAAGGGGCGGCGATTTTTCTTTGAAGTGGAACTCGAAAAAAATGGCTCGTATTACACCAACCTTGTCGATGTGGATGAGGCTTCGATGGTCGGTGGGCGCGATGAGAGCGCATCCTCGGCTTCTGCAGATCAGGACCCTCTTTTCGATGTGCTTCGCCCGATGGCGGAAGGCGAGCATCTGTGCATTCCAGTGGGGCAGTGCGGTTCTAATGGAAACCACGCACTGTTGATTTCAGTCAGTCGCCTCGATGCCGATCAAGCGCGCGTCAGTGTTTTCAATTCAGAGGGTTGGCAGTGCCAAGGCGGCACCGACCGGTTGGACGATGCGCCCGCCATTTCCAGATCCATGCCGATGGATCGGGTGTATGGACTTCTCAAAGCACTGGACGGAAGTGTTTTGAAGCCGCCGCCGAACGATTCGCTGATCCGCGCAGACTGGGAGGTGGCAGACGCCGGTGCACCTTTGCTCAGCTGGCTTCAAGACGGCGGGTCGGCCGCATCGGAGGTGAAGGTCGCGAGCCTGCGGCAGCCACGCCAAAAAGCGGTGGATTGCGCACTGGAATCCCGGTTTGCATGGCTTGCCACCGTGCTCCCCGAGGCCGACTACAAGCTGGTGAAGGCGCATGCGCTCAATGTCTTGGCCGAAAACGCATCCATTGAAGAGGATCGCGCCGAGGTCCTCGGAGTGCTCGGCCACCGAGTCACGGTCAGCCTGAGCGGTTACGCAATGTCCGCGAAGCCTTGATTTGGCATGACGATCACCTGAGCAACCAGCGCGACCGCCAACTCAACTACCCCCGCACCCGCCGCAGCACCATCGGCGCTCCATCCACCCCATCCCCCCGCCGCAACACCAGCACCTCGCCCGACGCCGGATAGATCCCCGTCAATGCCGTGATGTTGACCTGGTGCGTCACCCACACCTCGACCTGCCCGGTGGGCACCGCTGCCAGCGCTTTCCGCAGCGCTGCGGTCTGCGCGCCTTGAGTGTCCCCGCCATCGAAGAACGAATTCAACGCGTCCCATGGCTCCATCTGGCCGAAGGCCAGCATGGCGGTGTCCTGGCAGCGGCACCAGGCGCTGGAGCGCACCCGCTGGGGCGCCAGGCCTTGCTGCTTCAGCAGTGCCCCGATGCGCTGGGCCTGCGCGCGCCCTTCGGCGCTGAGGTTGCGTTGCGTGCTGCATTGGCCCAGGGCGAAGCCGGGTGGATCGCCCGTGCCGGGGTCGGTCTGCGCATGCCGCATCAGCAGCACGGTGCCGGGCTCGGTGGCGGCGTAGGAGGAGGAAGCGGCGGTGGAGAACAGGGCGCCAGCCAGGCTGGCGGCCGATCCCAGGCGCAGGAGTTGACGGCGTTGCATGCGGTCCATTGTGGCCCCCGAAGCGGGGAGCGCTCGCTTTTTTCTTCCGCCGGGTTTTGCTACCGCGCCGCGTTCACTTCGCGCCCCAGCTCGATCACGGCCATGGCGTAGTAGCTCGACCAGTTGTAGCGCGTGACGGCATAGAAGTTCTCGGTGCCCGCGTAGAAGACGGGCGATGCCACGCCGTTCTGCAGCTCCACCAGGGCCAGTGGGCCGCGGTGGGTGGCGCCGTCGCCCTGCACCAGTGCGCCCAGTTCGGCCATGCGGGCCACCGTGAAGGTGGGCAGGATGTCGGGGGCCAGCAGGTCTTCGAGGCGCAGCCGGGCGGGGTCGAACTCGACCGCGTAGTGCGTGGGCATGCCGGTGGTCCAGCCGTGGCCCTTGAAGTAGTTGGCGACCGAGCCGATGGCGTCGGCGGGGCTGTTGAAGAGGTCGATGCGGCCGTCGCCGTCGAAGTCCACCGCGTAGCGCGCCCAGCTGGAGGGCATGAACTGGCCCAGGCCCATGGCGCCCGCGTAGCTGCCGCGTGGCTCCAGCGGGTCGGCGTTGGTGCGCTGCATGAGGCTCAGGAACTGCTCCAGCTCGCCCCGGAAGAACGCCACGCGCTCGGCCGCGCGCGGGTGGGCCATGGGAAAGTCGAACGACAGGGTGGCGAGCGCGTCGATGACGCGGAAGTTGCCCATCTGCTGGCCATAGATGGTTTCCACGCCGATGATGCCGACGATCATTTCCGCGGGCACGCCGTATTCGCGCTCGGCGCGGGCCAGGGTGTCGGCGTTGTCGTGCCAGAAGCGCACGCCCGCGCGGATGCGCACGGGCTCGACGAAGCGGCTGCGGTACACGCGCCAGTTCTTGGGCGTGCCGGGCGGCGGCGGCAGCATGAGGCGCGGCACCTGGCTCAGAAAGCGCGCCTGGCCGATGGCTTGGCGCACCCATTCGCGGTCCAGGTCGCGGCGCGCGGCGATGTCGTCGGCGAACTGCATGGCATCGGCGCGCTGGTCGTAGAAGATCGCCGGCTGTGGGGCCGCGGCCGGGGCCCGGGGCGGGCTCTTCTTGACGGGATTTTGGGCGATGGCACCCGGGGACAGAAGGGCGGCGGCGATCAGCAGCAGGGCGTGGCGAAGGAAGGCGAAGGAGGGCATGGGGCGGTCAAGGGGTCGGCGGCTGGCGCGCCGGCCAGGGCAGGCGGCGCAGGTCGCGCCGCAGGTCGGCCAGGGCGGTGGCCGGTTCGGGGGCGTAGCGGGTGTGTTCCAGGCGCAGCAGCCAGTCGGCGATGGGCGCGCT
>NZ_BAAJYT010000330.1:0-3428 GCF_057541515.1 Acidovorax sp. KNOB132 | reverse complement strand
ACCAGGCACGCGCCCAGCGCCTGCCGGCCCTGCGTCGCACGGCGGCTCGGCTGTCCGAGGCAGTGACTGCGGGCGCCGCCGAACCCCAGCGTGCCGACGAAGCCCTGCAGGCCGTGCGCGATGCCGAAGCCGATCTCGCCGTCTCGCAGGCCGAGGCCGAAGTGGCGCGCAGCCGCCTGGCCCAGGTGCAGGCGCAGCGCGCACGGCTGGAGCTGCACGCGCCAGAAGACGGCACCGTGGTCCGCGTGGGCACGCAGGCCGGCCAGCGTGCGCCGGCGTCGGGCAGCGCAGCGGCCATCACGCTGCTGCCGCGCCGCCCGCTCGTGGTGCGGGCCGAGCTGAACGAAAGCTACGCGGCCCAGGTGCACGTGGGCCAGCGCGCCACCGTCACCACCGATGGCGACACCGCCGCTGCGGCGATGCCGCCGGCGCATGTGGTGCGCATCAGCCCCGTGCTCGGCACCGGGCGGCTGCAGGACGACGTCCAGCGCGGCCCCGTGCGCATCGTCGAATGTGTGTTGGAGTTCGATCAGGCGCCCACCGCGCGGGTCGGACAGAACGTGAGAGTGAGCTTCCATGATTGACGCCAGAACCCACCGCATCGCCCTGGTCGATGCACGCCATGTCTCCCAGCCCGCGACCGGCTCGGGCTGGATGGTGCAATGCGACTTCGACGGCACCATCAGCACCGAAGACGTGACCGACTCGCTGCTGCAGCGCTTCGGCCGCGACGGCTGGGAGGCGCTGGAGGCCGCCTGGGAGCGCGGCGAGATCGGCTCGCGCGAATGCATGAAGGGCCAGGTGGCCCTGCTCGACATGGACCGCGCCGAGCTGGACGCGCACCTGGCCACCATCGCGGTGGACCCGCACTTCGGCGCCTTCGTGCGCGCAGCCCGCGAGCGGGGCATGCCGGTGCAGGTGGTGAGCGACGGCATCGACTACGCCATCCATGCCGTGCTGGAACGCCATGGCCTGGGCGACCTGCCGGTGATCGCCAACCGGCTGGTGCAGACCGGGCCGCGCAGCTGGCAGCTGCAGTCGCCCTGGGCCAGCGCCGCCTGCGCCCGCGCCAGCGGCAACTGCAAATGCGAGCGCCTGGCCGAGCAGCGCGAGCGGCATGGCCGCGTGCTGTACGTGGGCGACAGCACCTCGGACTTCTGCGTGTCCGGCCGAGCCGACTTCGTGCTGGCCAAGTACAAGCTCATCCAGCACTGCGTGGACCACGGCATCGCCCATGCCGCATTCACCGATTTCTCGCAGGCGCTCGCCCTGCTGCCGCAACCCGTGGCAATGGAACTGGCGGCATGAACGCCGCCGTGATGTCCCGCGAAACCGCCCTCCCCCTGGGCGACGCGGCGGCCCGCCCCGGCGATGCCGGCACGCAGCACGAATACCTGCTGCGCGGGCACGGCCCGAACGCCGGCACCGGCGTGCTGCTGATCCACGGGCTGACCGGCACGCCCAACGAAATGCGCCTGCTGGCCAAGGGCCTGCACCGCGCCGGCTTCACCGTGCTGGCCGTGCAGCTGGCCGGCCACTGCGGCACGCAGGACGATCTGGTGGCCACGCGCTGGCAGGACTGGCACGCCAGCGTGCAGCGCGGCGCCGACCGGCTGGCGATGGTGACCGGCGGCCGGCTCGTGGCGTGCGGCCTCTCGATGGGCGCCGTGCTGGCGCTGGCGCTGGCCGCCGATCGCCCGGCCCAGGTGGCCGGCGTGGTGGCGCTGTCGCCCACCTTCCGCTACGACGGCTGGAGCATGCCAGCGTACACGCGGCTGTCGTTTTTGCTGCCGCTGTTTCGCATGCTCGGCATCGGGCGCCGCCGCGTCTTCATGGAGCAGCCGCCCTACGGCATCAAGGACGCGGCGCTGCGCGAGCGCGTGGTGGCGCAGATGCAATCGGGCGACAGCTCGGCGGCCGGCCTGCCGGGCAACCCGTGGTGGTCCGTGATCGAGATGCGCGCGCTGGCGGCCCACGTGCGCCGGCGCCTGGATGCCGTGCGTTCGCCCTGCCTCGTGCTGCATGCGCGCCACGACGACATCGCCTCGGCCGCCAACGCCCAGGCCATCGTGCAGGGCGTGCGGTACGCGCCGGTGGAACTGGTGCTGCTGGACGACAGCTACCACATGATCACCATCGACCGGGAGCGCCGCGCCGTCGTGGCGCGCACCGTCGCGTTCGCGGAGCACGTCGCCCGCGGGGGCACGCCGTGAACCCGGCCGGTGCCGAGGGCGGCATCACGCCGCTGGTGGCAGCGCTCTGGGCGCTGAACCTGCTGGTGGACACGGGCGGGCAGCTGGCGTTCAAGGCGGCGGCCACGGCCGACCCGCGCGCCGGCAGTGGCCTGGCCCGCTGGGCCTTCATGGCGCGCCGGCCGTGGCTGTGGATCGGCGTGGGCTGCTACGTCGCCGAGTTCCTGGTGTGGCTGGCGTTCCTCTCGCTCGTGCCGCTGTCGGACGGCGTGCTGCTGGGCTCCATCAACATCGTGGCCGTCATGGTGGCCGGCCGGTTCCTGTTCCGCGAGAAGCTGTCGCGCATGCGCGTGGCCGGCATTCTCCTGGTGTCGGCCGGCGTGGCCGTCGTGGGGCTGCACGGATGAAGCGCTTCTATGCCCTCGGGTTCCTCGCGCTGGTGGCGTTCGACACGCTGGCGCAGATCAGCTTCAAGCTCGCGGGCGAGCACGCGCTGCCGCTGGAGCTGTCCGCCGACTGGCTGGTGCGGGTCTTCGGGCACCCGTGGATCTACGGGGCCTTCATCGGCTACCTGGGCGCGTTCTTCACCTGGATGACGCTGCTGGAGCACGCCCCGATCGGCCCGGCGTTCGCCGCTTCGCACCTGGAAGTCGTCTCGGTGCTGGCCATCTCGGCCGTGTGGTTCAACGAGCCCATCGGCTGGCCGCAGGTGGCGGGCGCGGTGCTCATCCTGGGCGGCATCGCCTGCCTGGCGCGCAGCGAGGCCGATGCCGATGCCGAGCCCGGGTCCGGGCACGCCCCGTCGCACCATGGCGCGTGAAGCCCCGCCCACCGCGGGCCTTCCGCTGCGAATGGCCGACCTGCTGCCCGGCGGCGATGCCGACCTGGGCGGTGCGCTCGCGCGCTTCCTGGGCGTGCCTGCCGTGCAGGTGGAGTGCTCCGGCACCGCCGCGCTGGTGGTCGCCCTCACGGCACTGCGCACGCTGGCGCCCGACCGCGACGAAGTCGTGGTGCCGGCCTATACCTGCCCGCTGGTGGCCATGGCGGTGGCGCACTGCGGCCTGAAGCTGCGGCTGTGCGACCTCGGCCCCGGCACGCTCGACCTGGACCTGGCGGAGCTCGATCCGCTGTGCGGCCACCGCACGCTGGCGGTGCTGCCCACGCACCTGGCCGGCCGCGTGGTGGACACGGCCAACGTGCGCAGCCTGGCGCGGGCCCCGGCCGCCTGGGTCATCG
>NZ_BAAJYT010000329.1:0-3443 GCF_057541515.1 Acidovorax sp. KNOB132 | reverse complement strand
CCCCCCCGGCCGCCGCGGCCAACCTGGGGCCGGACGCGCAGGTGCGCTTCATCAACCTCAAGGCCTGGCGCGCCGAGGTTGCGCGCGAGCACAACCTGCCCGCCTACGTGATCTTCCACGACGCCACGCTGGCCGCGATCGCCGAACGCAACCCGTCCACGCTGGACGATCTGCAGGGCATCAGCGGCATGGGCGCCAAGAAGATGGAGGCGTATGGGGCCGAGGTGCTGCGGGTTTGCGGGCAGGGGGACGAAGCCCATTGATGCCGTCTTGCTGACGATGCCTGCGGTGTCCCGCCCATCGCTGCGGCGCATGGCCTGCCGTGCGGCTTGGGTTCTGGCGTGCTTTCTGATCGTGGCGTTGGGAGCGGGCGTGGCATTCGCGCAGGACGTTCGGTCCAGCCAAGTGCTGGAGTCTTTTCCGGTGCATGGACAGGCCGTGCTTGAGAAGGAGCGGCAGGCCTATGAACTTTCCCTCTCCTCATGCAGCGGCGGGCCTTGTCCTTTCGAGGTTCGCCTGTTGTCCAGCGCAAAGCATGCCCGGGGTGCCTTCGCCACAGGCCGGGCGGTCGTCTCCAAGCGGGATAGCGCAGCGCTCGATTGGCCTGCTGTCGCAGCGCCCGCGCGGCCGCTGGACGTTCCGAAGCCGGGGGCTGCGCCGTTTCTGGCAAACACCGCCGTGCCCCGCGTCTGGTCCACCGGAGAGGAGGAAAGTACGGTCACTGCGGCGGCGAGTGCCGTGCCGCTGGAGCCGGGCAACCCCGCTGGTGCGAGCGCTTTGCTGGTCACGCAGATGGCCGGGTTCGACCACCCCAAGCGCCGCCACACGCTCTACGTAGCCTCTCGGGGTGCTCTGAAGAGGGCGTGGTCGCGCAGCGAACCGCAAGGCCCCTATGTCTCCCAAGTCATGGCGGCGCCAGGCGACGCTCCTGTGTACCTTTCCATGTTTGTCTCCCGTGATGACGACGTGCCCGACAAGGTGTCCGCCTACCAGTTGGCCTGGGATGCCAGACGGCAGGTGTTTTCCGAAAGACCATCTGCTCCCACTGTGCTGGCAGTGGTGGCAGGTTCGTACCCCACCGTTCGTGCGGCCCGTGCCGCACGCGCGGCTTCTGCGTGTTTTGCGGGGTACGGCGCGGTGGATACCTGGCCAGGCAAAGGCCTCGTACCCCACCGCTACGCGCTGATCACCCTCGCGGCGGAGCCGACGCAGGCCACCGCCGAGAGAGAACGTCTGATTCAGTGCCAAGCAGGCATCCAAGCACGGCAGTACCCGCTCAGCCGATTGACACCCCGTTCATCCCCCACCCCATAAGCCATTGCACAGAGGAAGCTGTTGGATCACAACGGCGATGGAATCACAGCGTGCCACGCAACCGCAGCGCGCCGCACGGCTGCAGGCGGCTTAGACCGGCGGCCTGCTTCCCGCCTGGGGGCCCGCAGGCGTGCCGCGGCCCTTGGCCGGTATCCGGTCCTGCAGCATCGTCTGCGTGATCGCGCGGCCCACCTGTTCGAAGGCCTTGCCGGCCTCCTTCATCTCGTCCAGCCCCTCGGCGCAGGCGGCCACCACGATGGCGTTGCGCCCGTTGTCCTGCGGGTCGATCACGCCCATGTGGCAGGCCCGGTGCAGCTGCGTGCCGGTCTTGTGGATGAACCGCACGGTGCGCGGCAGGCCGGCCTCCAGGCGGTAGGCGTCGTAGGTGTCGAACTTCAGGTCCTTGTAGAGCAGCTGCTGGTGCGCCGGCGAGACGAGCTGGCCGCGCACCAGCTTTTCCAGCATGGCGCCGTAGCCCTCCAGCGTGGCGGTGTTGTGGTTCGTGCGGTAGTAGCGGTCGTAGGCCTCGTCCAGGGTCTGCACGCGCAGCGCAGAGGGCGCCACGCCGAGCGTGCGGGCGAGCGCCTGCAGGCGCTTGGGGCCCACGGGGGCGCCTGCGATGCGCACCAGGTCCATGTTGGAGAGCCGGCGCGCGTCGGGGTGGGCCTCGGCATAGACCTGGTAGCGCACCTCGGTGAAGTTGGTGATGCGGCCCACGCCGCGGCCGCCCAGCAGGGCCTGCGCGCGCTGGTTCAGTGTGTCTTCGCCCACGGCGCGGATGAGCATGTTGGCGGCGGTGTTGTCGCTCTCCATCAGCATGCGCTGGAGCAGCGATTGCACGCTGTGGCGCGTGCCTTCGGGCTGCCAGACCACGGCGCCTGAGCCGTCGACCTTGTCGCGCGCCTGCACCACGAGTTGCTGGTCCAGGCGCAGGCGGCCGGCTTCTGCCTCCTGCAGCACGGCGATCGCCACCGGCAGCTTGACGGACGAGGCCAGGTACCAGGGCCGGTCGGCCGCATGCGCGAAGGTCTCGCCGTTGTCGAGCCGCTTGACGTACAGGCCCAGTTGGCCGGGCGTGGCCTGTTCGATGCGTTCCACCTGCTGTCTCAGCGCATCGGCCCAGGCGGGCGCGGCGTGGGCGGGCTCAGGGTGGGTCGTCGTCCACGCCAGCGCCAGCGCCAGGACCAGCAGGGCCAGGGTGGCCCCCCGGGCCCGTGGTGCCGGAAGGGGCCGCGGCGCGGCTCGGCACGGTTTGGCAGGGAGTTTCATGGGATTTTCCATCCGACAACAGGCCCGACTGGCAGAGGGCGATGCCGACCTGCCGAAGCGTGCGGTCGGACCGGGCCGTGGACAGTTCGCCGCGCGTGCAGGCCACCACGATCACGCGCCGGTCAGTCGGCAGGCGCGTCACCGTCACGAGGCCCGAGTCGCATGTTCGGGCGCGCTGCGTGCCGGTCTTGTGGGCGAAGCGCGCACGGGTGGGTAGTCCGGCCTTGATGCGGTTGGGGCCGGTCTTCACGCGTTCCATCACGCCCAGCAGGTAGGCCGTGTGGCGCGGCTCCAGGAGCTTGCCTTCCACCAGCTGCGCGAGCAGTTCGGCGTACGCATCGAGCCGCCCGGAGTTGAGCCCGCTGGCGTAGTAGGCCTCGTAGGCCTCGCCCACCGACAGGGGCCGAAGGCCATCGGCCGGCACCCGCAGCAGGCGTGCGAGGGTGGCCTTCACATCGGCATCGGTGCGCTGCTGGTGGAGCGCGATGAAGTCGCGCCCCGACAGGTGCACGGCCTCGGGCGTGAGCTGGGCGTAGGCCTGGCGACGCACATCCGCCAGGTGCGTGATGCGCTCGAAGCCGCCGGGCACCACCGACTGCACCAGCGCGTTCACCTCGCGCAGGCCGACGAGGTCGATCAGCATGTCGCTGGCGGTGTTGTCGCTGTACACGATCATCTGCTCCAGCAGCCAGCGCACGCTGAGCGCCGCGCCCACCGGCTGGTTCTTGGCGGGCCCGGCGCCGTCCACGTAGTCGGTGGCGCGCAGGGTGAGCGGCGTGTCCAGCGTGTAGTCGCCGCGCTCCACGCCGCGCAGCACGGCGATGGCCACCGGCACCTTGACGGACGAGGCCAGGTACCAG
>NZ_BAAJYT010000328.1:0-3511 GCF_057541515.1 Acidovorax sp. KNOB132 | reverse complement strand
CGCGCCCTGGTTCACGTACACGGCGTTGCCCTGCACGTCGTTCACGAAGGCGCGGTTGAACCGCTCGTCGGCCACACCGGTGGTCTGCTCGATGTTGCTCACGAAGCCATTGGCATCGCGCCAGGTCCGCGTGGTGGCACTCGTGCCACCGCGTGTGGCGCTCGAGCCGGTCTGCTGGTAGCTGCCGTTCAGGGATTGGTAGTCGTACCTCGTGGTGGTGGCGTTGCCCTGGTTGCCATCGCTCACTTGCCGGTTGCCCAGGAGGTTGCCCGCAAGGTCGTATGTGATGCGCACATCCGCGCGGCTGTCGAACACCGCACGCAGCCGGTTCTGCGCGTCGTACACCAGATGGTTGTCCTGGTACACCACGTTGTCCAGCACCCCGGAGGACAGCAGCACGTACCCTAGATGCCCTTCAGGGCAAGCGCCCCGGCGCGCTCACCGCCGCATCCCGCGCGATCAAGTCACAAGTCATTGCTATCAACTAAATAGCATTCGAGGCATGAACTTCTATGGCGTGAGGCCGATTTGATGCCTGAACTAAAGGATCGAGCAATTTTTCGGCACGCTCAACGCCGTTTCAAGGGCCCTGCAATCAGCAACTCCCTCGGAAATGACCTTGCAAGCGCGACGCCGGGACTTCCGGTTTTCTGCGATTCGCAGTACTGCCAAGCTACGCAATCACCACCTCAAGCAGCACATCGGTGAAGTTGACACCGCCATCTTTCGCAGGCTGCTTCTTGAGCTTGTCCAAAGCGTATGCCAGCGCAACAGTCGCGCCCTCGCGATACAGCGCTAGGTCAATGTCACTATGAGCAACACAGCTTGCGCGCCTAACGCTCTCGTCATCGCAAAAGTACTCAAAGTCCTTTACTTGGTCTTCATCGGCGTCCTGACCCGCGATATACAAGCGAGTGATAGTGCCTTTGTAAACACGGACTTCAATTCGCCCTTCGTTAATGCTTTGCCACCATTCTCTTGAGCCAAAGAGACCATGATCACCAAGCAGTCCCATCAGCGGCTTGTCCGCGTTTAGTGTCAAAGCCTGGGCCTTGGCAACGCGTGCCGGATTGGCGGCAAGTTCGGTCGCCAGTTCATAGACTCGCTTTCCTTGGACGTTGTTGATGTACATGGCTACCACCTTAGTTCAAACGCTCAAAGTCCAGGAGGTTCTGATTGAAAACATTTAGCGCATTACCCTTCCCAAGCTGGGTATTCATGATGCCGAGCCCATCGTTGATGTTCATGACGCCTGTTGCCTCCACTTTGAAGCGAGCGCTTGTTTGATTCCAGGGACCGGTTCTGGTCGACATGCCAGGGAATGCGGAAGCTGCGGGTTGGTTAGCAGCAATGCCGATGTTTTGAAGCTGCGCAGAAGTACCAGGCTTGACAGTGAGTCGCACCAGCGCTCCATCATATCCAGCTGAGTACGCTTCGAGCGGAGCCAGTGAAGTTTCACCAGTGCCTGTAAGCACGCCGTCCTCAGCCAACGTCGTGAAGTGCGACTCTTTCATAGAACGGTAGTAAATCTCATTGCCGTAGGCGTCGTACTCAAGCACAGGACTGAGCGGATTCGCCGAACGAGTAGCTGGCACTCCAATCTTGGCGGCAGCGCCCGCACTACCAACTGCCCGCGCTTCAGTGGTCAGCGCCTTGCTAGGCGCTTCTCCCCCGATTTTGACGCCGCCCAACTGCGCAGCCCGGCTTCCAGCCATGGGCCCTGGCATTTCCGCCGCCCGAACCACTATGTTTCTGGCTCCACGCAGCCCGCTGACAACACCCAGTCCCACGCCTGTAGCCTGAGCCGATGCTTGGCGAATCTGTGCCGGATCATTGCCGAAGTAGTTACTTTTCCATTCGTTGAAAACGGCGCTCGGTTCGTTCCAGAGCCGTGTGACTCCTTGCACCGTGGCAGCCGCAGTCTGCATCGCCCATTGGGCGCGGCGTTCTTGGGTGCCGACGACGCCAAAACTATAGGCCGCGGATTCCAACATGCCTGCTCCCGCGTCGTACAAACCTTGAGCCCGGGCAATATTTCGGTCGAACTCACTGAGCGTTTCCGTCCGATTTCGGTACTCCAACTCAGATCGCCGAAGATCCTCCACCGTCATGAGTTCGCGAGTGTCTTTGACAGTCACTTCAGGTTGCCAGGTGTCTGGTTGATCGCTGGCTCTGACCGTTACCTCCGGCAGAACCGGCATGAAGTTGGCACTTGGAAGATTCACATGAGGCAACCCAGCAGGGGCACCGCTGTCAAGAATGACGCCAGCGACCGTGCTGTTGGCTATTTGCACTCCGCTGCCAACCGCCATCTGAGATGGGTTGCTGAATGCACTCAGAAATTCGTCATAGCCTGAGCTCCAGCTTTGAGGGGTTCCCCAGCCCGAAGGCGCTTGCAAACCTTGTCCGCCGCTGCCCCCAGACGCGAGGCTGTACAAGGAGTCCTGCGGTGTAACAGGATACGCAAGACCATTGCCCAGCGCATTGCCAAACGCATCGGTCGCCACCTGCTGGATGCTCACTCGACCACCTCTGGCCACCGCAGTCGTCAAACCTGCTGCCATGCCACTGAGCGTGCCTCGGGCCACCGCCCCTGCCGTTGCGCCCCAGCTAGAGAACACGTCAGCGTCCCTTAGAGCGGCACCAGCCGCACTGCCCACGACGGCACCTGCCGCGCTTGCTGCCACACCGCGCCAGTCAAAGCTCTTTTGCAACCCTGTGGCAACCCCTACGCCTTGCGTCAGCAAGTTGGCCGTGCCCGCACGCAAAGCAATGCTTGACCAATCGGCACCCTGGAAAAATGGAATCCCTTCCAGTCCAGCCGTGATTCCCGCGCTCACGCCGGACAACGCCACGCTCTTCCAGTTGATGCCGTCCTGCACGCCAAGAACGTTGCCGACCACTTGGCCCGAGAGGTTGCCCAGCATGGCCCCGCCGATGCCGCCGGTGTAGGCCGCCACCACGACGGTCACCACCGTCATGATGATCTTGCCCAGTCCACCACACCCACCCCCGCCCTGCCCCGCAGGCGCCGGCAGATTCGGATCCATGCTCCCCGTCACCCGGCTCGGGTCGTACGGCTGGAACGTGTCCACGTTGTTCGCGTTCAGCGCCAGCTTGGGCACGCTCAGCGTCTGCCCCGCTGCCAGCTGCCCGTCGCCCGACACCGCCAGGCCATTGGCCTCCGCGATGCGCCACCACAGCTTGGCATCACCCAGCACGTTGCGCGCGATGTCTTTGAGCGTCTCCCCGCCCACCACCGTGTAGGCGATGGCGTCCAGGTTCGCGCCTTTGAGTTTGAGCGGCGCCGCGTTCAGCCGGAACTCGGCCGTGTCCACATACTTCGGGATGTCTCCTGGGTTCGGCGGGTTCTCGCTGTCCGGCGCGTCGCCGTAGCGGGCCAGGACCTCGCCATTGGCCACCAGCTGGCGCTGCACGTGGCCCGGGTTGACCGAGTCGCCCACCCAGCCACCCAGGTAGCCGCCAGGCAGGTTCTGCACGCGGCCCGTGT
>NZ_BAAJYT010000327.1:0-3541 GCF_057541515.1 Acidovorax sp. KNOB132 | reverse complement strand
CTTCGAAGCGCGCCCGCCGGTCGCCAGGGGCCGCATCGCCGGCGGGCCCGCCCTCGGGCGCTGCGCGCCGAGCCAGCACACGTAATCCACGATCTCCGTCACCACGGCGAACTGCCAGGGCGCGGTGCTGCCCAGGTCCCAGAAATCGGCGGGCTTGGCCGACAGCTTGTGGTGCGGCAGGGCGGCCGCGCGGTCGGACAGCCAGGCGAAGCCCGAGCCCCGGCAGCCGAAGAACTTGTAGGGCGCGATGTTGATGCCGTCCACCGGCGTCTTCTGCAAATCGATGAGGCCGTGCGGCGCGTGCTGCACCGCGTCCACCAGGATGTACAGGTCGGGCCGGATGGCGCGGGCCCGGCGCACGATGGCCTCCAGGTCCAGCTTGGCGCCGGAGATGTTGGAGGCGTGGATCACGTTGAGCACACTGGTGCCCTCGTCCACCAGGGCCACGATGGCGTCCACGTCCACGCCGCCAGTGGCGCGGTTGCTGGGCGCCACGCGCAGCTCGCGGCCCATCTCGCGGGCGTAGCGCTCCATGGCGTCGTACGACGAGGGGTGCTCCAGCACGGTGGTGACCATGTTGGTGCCCGGCACGTTCTGCGCCACGGCCCGCACCATCTCGAACATGGCGCCCGAGGCGGTGAGCGCGGCGTACACGCTGCCGCCCGTGGCGTTGAGCAGCAGCCGCACGTCGGCCACGCCGGCGGCCTGGATATCCTGCAGCTCGCGCGCCGTGGCGTGGATGCGCTCGGTGTTGTCCGGCACGGCATCGATCTGCGCGAAGCGCTCCACCGCCGCCTTCAGCCGGAACGAGCCGCCCGCGTTGTCGAAATACAGCCGCTCGTGGCCGTGGTGGTCGCGCTCCACCTGCAGGAAGCGCTCCCGCACCTCGCGCATCAGGGCGTCGGAGAAGAGGCGGCCCTGCGGGTAGGGTGTGGTGTTGCTGTGGCCTGCCATCACACGCCCTTGTTGCTGGGGTTGCGGAAGGCCTCGCGCACGGCGTCGGACATGGGGAAGTTCAGGTTCACGTTGCTCGGCGGGATGGGCTGGGTGAACCAGCGCGCGTACAGCCGCTCCATTTCGCCGGAGCGCATCAGGCCGGTCACCGTCTGGTCCACCAGGGCCTGGAACTGCGGGTCGTTCTTGCGCAGCATGATCCCGTAGGGCTCCTGGCGCAGCACCACATCCTTGAGGATGCGGAAGTCGCCCGGGTTGGGCGCGGTGGCGATCAGGCCGGCCAGCTGCACGTCGTCCAGCACGTAGGCGGCGGCGCGGTCGCTGGCCAGCAGCAGGAAGGCGTCGGCCGTGTCCTTGCCCGAGATTTCCTGCACCTCCAGGTTCTCGGCGCGCTTGTAGGTGCGCAGCAGCTGGATCGACGTGCTGCCCGCCACGGTGGCCACCGTCTTGCCGGCCAGGTCGGCCAGCGACTGGATGCCGGAGTTCTTCTTCACCGCCACGGTGATGTTGGTCACGAAATGGCTGGGCGCGAAGTTCACGTGCTGCTGGCGCACGACCGAATTGGTGGTGGTGGCGCAATCCAGGTCCACGGTGCCGTTTTGCAGCAGCGGAATGCGGTTGAGCGAGTTGAGCAGGGTGTATTGCACGCGCAGCGTGGGCAGGCCGAGCTTGGCCTTCACCGCCTCGGCGATCTTCAGGCAGATGTCGTTGGAATAGCCGATGGGGTCGCCGCTGCCGGTGGGCTTGTACGAAAACGGAATGGAGCTGTCGCGGCTGCCGATGATGAGGGTGCCGCTCTCCTTGATCTTGCGCAGGGTGTCGATTTCCTGGGCGCTGGCCGCGGTGGACAGCAGGGCGGCGCAGACCGCCAGGGACAGGGTGCGGCGCAGGGCGAAGGCAAGGGGGCGGGGCAGGCGGTGCATGGCGGGCTTTCGGAAGAGGGCGCTGGGGACCTCGCGTTGGCGAGGGGCTGAAAGGCATTCTCAAAGCGCCGACGCTTTTGAAAAAGCGATTTTTTTGTGCTCGAATCGGATGAATAAAAGTGTTCTGAACTCCCCGCCATGATGACCTTCAAGCAACTCGAAGCGCTGTACTGGATCGGCCAGCTCGGCGGCTTCGCGCAGGCGGCCCAGAAGCTGCACACCTCGCAGTCGGCCGTGTCCAAACGGGTGCACGAGCTGGAGCTGCTCTTCGACACGCCGCTGTTCGACCGCAGCCAGCGCACGGCGCGGCTGACCGAAAAGGGCGAGGAGATGTTCGTGCTCGCCCGCAAGCTGCTGCGCCAGCGCGATGCGGCGGTGGAGCAGTTCGGCAAGCCCGGCGTGATCGAGCGGCGCCTGCGCATCGGCGTGACCGAACTCACCGCGATGACCTGGCTGCCCCGGCTGGTCGCCCTGGTGCAGCAGCACTACCCCAAGGTGACGCTGGAGCCCGATGTGGACGGCAGCCTGCCCCTGCGCGACAAGCTGCTGGCCGACGAGCTGGACCTCATCATCGTGCCCGATGCCTTCGCCGATGCGCGCCTGCCGGCCAAGGCCATCGGCCAGGTGGAAAGCGCGTGGATGTGCAAGCCCGGGCTGGTGCCGGCCGGCACGGTGCGGCTGCACGAACTGGCGCGCCACCGCCTGCTGGTGCAGGGCAACGCCTCGGGCACCGGGCGGCTCTACGACGCGTGGATGAAGGAGCGCGGGGTGGAACTGGCCGACGCCATCGTGGTGAGCAACCTCGTCGCGCTCACGGGCCTCACCGTATCGGGCCTGGGCGTGGCCTACCTGCCCCGGCACTGCCTGGCGCCGCTGATCGCGGCGGGCATGCTGGCCGTGATTGACGTGGTGCCCGCGCTGCCCAGCGTGCCCTACGTGGCCATGCACAAGGGCGAGCACCGCAGCGCGCTGGCCGCCTCGATCATCATGCTGGCGCAGTCGTGCTGCGACTTCACGCGCGCCTTCCAGGCGCAGGCCGATGGCGCGGCGTGATGCCCTCGGGCAGCGCGTGCCCGGGGCCTGCGCGCCGCCTCAGGGCCTGGCCGCGGCGAGCGCCTGCTGGATCCAGCCGTCGAAGGTCTTCTGGTGGGCCTTGATCCAGCCGTCGGTGTGGCGCGCCACGTCGGCCGGCTGGTTCTGGCCGTTCTTCATCGCCAGGTTCTGGGCGTTGATGTCGCCCACGGGCAGCTGCATCACCTCGAACAGCCGCGCGGCGGCGGGGTTCTTCTCGGCGAAGGCCTTGTTGGCCACGATGCGCTGGGTGTTCAGCACGAAGCCGTAGTTCTTGCCGTCGGGCAGGGCGGTGTCCTGCCCGGCCTGCGCGCCCGGCAACGAAGACCGCGGCACCTGCAGCCACACCACGTCCTGGCCCGGGCGCAGCACGCCGCTCACCCAGTAGGGCGTCCAGGTGTAGTAGAGGATGGGCTGGCCCTGCTTGAAGCGCGCGATGGTGTCGGCGATCAGCGCCGAGTAGCTGCCCTGCACGTGCGTGACCGTGGCGCCCAGGCCGAAGGCCTTCAACTGGTGCTCGATCACGCCCTCGCAGCCCCAGCCGGGGTTGCAGCCCGTGAGGTCGGCCTTGCCGTCGCCGTTGGTGTCGAAGA
>NZ_BAAJYT010000326.1:0-3564 GCF_057541515.1 Acidovorax sp. KNOB132 | reverse complement strand
CAACGCATCCACGAACAACGCTACTGGATCAATGCCAACTGCGCGTATCGGATTTCACCAAGCACCTCCGAGCCTCAAACCTGAGGCCCAACAGGAGGTGCCATGAGTAGGCAGAGATATTCCGAAGAATTCAAGACTAAGCGGTCAAGCAGATCACCGAGCGCGGCCACAAGGTGCCAGACGTGTCGGCCCGGCTGGGCGTGAGTCCAGCACAGTCTTTATCAATGGCTCAAGACTCACCGCACGTCGATCAGTAATCGGCAGGCGCAGGCCTCGCAGGCAGACAAACTGCGACGGCTAAAGGCGAGCTCAAGCGTTTCACCGAGGAGCGCGCGACATCCCAAAAAAGGCCGCAGCGTACTTTGCCAAGCAGTCCGGTGAGTTCGCATTCATACAGCGCCATGAACGCGAGCACAGCGTTCGCAGGCTTCGCAAGGCATAGCCATTCATCCCGGCGGCTATTACGTCTGGAAGACCAAGCCGACGAGTCTTCGTGGCAACGACGATCATCGTCTGTTGGGCCTTCTCAAGCCACTTGGCTGGCGAGTGGTGGCGTCTACAGCTAGCGCAAGCTGACCATGAACATGTGCGATCTGGGCGACACGTGCGGCAAGCACCGCGTGGCTCTTCTGCTCAAGCTCGAAGAACTGCTTTCCCAGATGGGCTACTGGCGACGGATTGGAGGTCGTGGTGACAAGCCTGCTGTGGTTGCGCCAAATCGCCTGCAGCGACGCTTCATCATCAGCGAGCCCAACCAGTCTTGGGTCACGGACACTACCTACATCCGCACCCAAGAAGACTGGCTGTACCTGAGCGTGGTGATCGATTTGTTATCTCGCCACGTCATTGGTATGCGTACGATAAAAGCACCTTGCATTTTTTTTAACATTCCCTGCATGCCGCTGGATCGGCAGGAACTGGGGACACTGACCTTGGCGCATACTGTGCCAAACCCAGGCGACGCGAGACGATTCCGCCATCACCTCGCTGCGACCGGCGCCACGCCGCAGCCCCACCAAGGCGATCAACATGCGCGGATTTCTACTGAACAATCGCGAAGAGCTCATTCAGCGATGCAAAGCCAAAGTTGCGCAGCGACCTTTACGAGGCGCTACCCTTGAGCAACTATCACACGGCATTCCGATGTTTCTTGATCAGCTGACTCGCACCATCGAAGCCGAGGATGATGGTGACATTGCAGGAGGGATGCGAATTTCAGGGGCGTCTGGGGGCGAAGGCTCGGCGCTCACTGAGATGGGCGTCTCGGCGACAGTTCATGGCGGCGAACTGCTTGCACTCGGCTACACCGTAGATCAAGTTGTCCATGACTATGGCGACCTGTGTCAGGCAATCACTGATCTCGCCGTTGAACGTGACGCCCCATTTTCGGTAGACCATTTCCGTACGCTGAACCGCTGCCTGGACAATGCCATCGCCGATGCAGTGACCGAATTTGCTGCCCAGCGCGACGTCGAAGTGGCAAGACGGCAGGTCGAGGATGAGAACGAACGGCTTGGCTTTTTCGCGCACGAGTTGCGCAACCACTTGCACGTCGCCAAGCTCGCGTTCGCAGCCCTGGAGTCAGGCAGGCTTCCGGTTGGCGGCTCGACGGGTGCGGTTCTCAGACGCAGCCTTGGCTCGATGGAAGGTTTGATCAACGATTCCTTGGCGGCTGTTCGCGACGCGGCTCTTGCACCCTTGCATCCGCGAATCTTCTCGCTCGCAATCTTTTTGGCCGATGCCGGTCGCGTTGCGCAGCTCTATGCGGCCGACACGGGGTGCGTGCTTCGCATCTCGGAAGTGGATGCCCAGTTCGCGATTGAAGGCAATCGCGAACTGCTAATGGCGGCACTCGGCAATTTGCTACAGAACGCCTTCAAGTTCACTCGTCCTGGTAGCGAGGTCACGCTGCGCGCGCAGACGTCCGCTGATTCGATCAACATCGATGTCGAAGATTGCTGTGGTGGGCTTCCCGAAGGAAGCGCTGACACGATGTTCAAGCCTTTCAAGCAAGGCTTCGACGACAAGCGGGGCCTCGGACTGGGACTTTCAATCGCAAGGCGCAGCGTCGAGGCAGATCGCGGGCGGTTGACAGTGCAAGACAGGCCGGGCAAGGGATGCGTATTCACGATCAGCTTGCCGCTGCGGGGTCTGGCGTAAGGGGAAAACCACGCTGCACCAAGCACCTTCCAGTTCATCGTGCGCTCGCGTTTTGCGACACAGTGACGTGGACGCCAGGGATGAATTTGATCAGGGTTGCCCGCGGTATGGCAATAGATCTCTGATGCGGGTATTAAGTTGCTTCGGCAGCCGTTCCAACACGTTCTTGAGATAAGCGTAGGGCTCCAGCCCGTTAAGTCGTGCGGTGTGTGCAGCAGGCTCATGATGGCTGCAGCTCTCTGGCACGCGCGCAGGCTGCCAGCGAACAGCCAGTTCTTGCGTCCCAACGCGATTGGGCGGATCATGTTTTCGATGCGGTTGTTCGGCTGCCAGATCGCCGTTGTCAATGAAGCGCGTCAGCGCCGCCCAGCGTTCGAGGCTGTAGTCGACGGCCTTGGCTGTCGCGCTGCCATCGGGTGGGTTTCTTCTGGTTGGCCATCAACGATGGCATGCAGCAGATTGGCCGCCGGCCGGCTCTTGATCTGGCGGATGCGCAGCCTTTGCTGCCCGTCCATTTCCTTGACCTCACGCTCGACGTCGTAGAGGACGCAGAACAGCTTCAAGGCGCGCTCGGCCAGGATACTGGTGTGGCTGACCACAACTCATGCAATTTGCGACGTGCATGTGCCAGGCAAGCCGTTTGGGTCACGCCTGCATTCAGGGATTGCTTTTAGCCCGAGTAGTCATCGCAGATGAGCGTGCCGCGCCAGCCGCCCACCCCGCCGTCACCGATGCCCAGGAAGCGACGGGCGTTGTGCGCCCGGTCCGGCTCGCGGTGAAGTCGAAGACGACCGCATTGATGTCATTCCAGACCATGGTGCAGTAACTCCAGAGGTAAGCACGATGC
The DNA here is from genome assembly GCF_057541515.1 of Acidovorax sp. KNOB132. Classification (NCBI taxonomy): domain Bacteria; kingdom Pseudomonadati; phylum Pseudomonadota; class Betaproteobacteria; order Burkholderiales; family Comamonadaceae; genus Acidovorax; species Acidovorax sp. KNOB132. The sequence goes on along the minus strand of NZ_BAAJYT010000326.1, from coordinate 557 downwards.
GTCTCGCTAAGGCCCGGCTTAAGCATGACCACCGGTGTCTCGTCGGCATGCAATACATGGCCTGATGAGAAGGTCCTCGAGCATGGCCTGGATCATTTGGCGCCAGTTGCACGCCGATGGTGCCCACCCACTCGGCCGAGTGGAACGGAAAACGGACACACCCGAGCGACCCATGATGGCCTCCAGGCGGAATAGTGGTTGGTGGTCAATGTACTTGGACACGACCAGATTCGCCATCAGGCCGGCAGTTGCGATGCCTTTGCCAATGACAGCCGCCGGCACCGGCGCCTGGATGAGCGTCTGGCATTTGGCGCAAGCCCACTGGCCTAGCACATGCCACTCGACCGCGAAGCTGCCCGATAGGTAGTCGAGTTTCTCCTAGATGTCTTCGCCGATGCGCTTGAACTGGCAGCCGCAGCCCGGGGTGCGGCAGGTGATGTTTTCAGTCTCGTGTTGAACATCGCGCCGTGGCAGGTATGGTGGCAGGACCTGACGCTTAGGGAAGGTCTGCATAAATCGCCCCACGGTGAGATAGCCCCCTGATTCCCCGGCCCCGT
>NZ_BAAJYT010000325.1:0-3583 GCF_057541515.1 Acidovorax sp. KNOB132 | reverse complement strand
TTGCTATTTAATTAATAGCAATCTCCTTGTGCAGGTCCTATCGGGGCACCGGCGCGCTCAGGGCACGGCGCCCCCGGCGGTGCCGATCACGCCGACGCCCGCCTGCCGACGCACCGAGCGGGCCGTCTCGGCGGCGGATTCCGGCGCGATCAGCCAGGCCCGCCACGCACCGAAAGCCTGGATCGCCGGCGCATCCAGCGCTGGCGCGTCGGCGGTGCCGCTGGCCGTCTGGTCGTTGGGCACGCAGTCCCGCCCGATGGCCTGGCGGCACAGGCCATCGGGCGGGTCGGCCTGCCCGGCGAACGGGGCGAAAGCCGGGCCCGGGCCGGGCGCGTGCGGGTAGCGGTACACGGGCCGGGTCACATGGTCGAAATGGTTGCCCTCCATCAACAGGCGGGCCGTGGCCGTCAGGGGCATGGCCGCGCCTTCGCCGCTGAGGTTCTCGAAATAGTTGTTGACCAGGTGCGCGGCCACGGTGGCGTTCTTCATGCCGCCCGCATGCGGTCCGCGGCCCGAGGTGTCGTGCACGTAGTTGCGGGCCACGGTGATCGTGTCCTGCGCGCCCAGGAACAGCCACAGCCAGTAGTGGTGGCCGTCGCAGGTGGCCGACTGGCTGGTGCGTCCATCGAATTCGTTGCCGGACAGGGTGACGTGCGCGGCGCTGCCGAAGCCCGTCACCACCATCTGGCGGCCGATGCGCGCGAACAGGTTGTGGTCCACCCACACGCCGTCGGCGCCGTCGATGGTCAGCGCGTCACCGCCCCAGATGACGCCCGGGTTGATGTCGGTGATGCGGATGTTCTGGACGATGACGTTGCGGTTGCCGTCGCCGATGCGCAGGCCCCGGCCCTGGATGCCGGCGTTGCGGCCGACGCCGACGAGGGTCTTGTTGGAGCCCACGGGCAGGGGGCGGCGCCCGGCGTTGTCGTAGGTCACCGGGGCGGCCGGGCGGCCGTCGCAGAAGTGGGCGACGTTCAGGCCCCATTGGCCTCCCTGGCCCGGCGGGGTGCCCCGGCAGGCGAAGGCCAGGCACCCGGCCTCGGTGGTGGTGGCGGAGCCGTTGGCCTGCAGCGACCCCCGGAAGTCGAACAGGCGGTCCAGCACGATCACGCGCGGTGCGTCGTCGGTGCACCGCGGGCCCTCGGCGCGCTGGCACAGCGCGCGCTCCAGGCCCTCCAGCGACGTGGGGCGCACCACCTCGGCCTGGCCGCCGCCCGTGACCCCGGCGGCGAAGCCATCGGGACGGCCCGTGGCCTGCTGCGCCCACAGCGGCGGGGCGGGGCACAGCAGCAGGGCCAGGCACGCCGCCATCGGCAGGTGCCTGTGAAGCAGGCTTCGGAGTGGGCGCATGGATCGGGTTTCCGTCGTCGGGGATGCCGGCCCTCCCCGGGCCGGGGCGGGATGGCGGCTTGGAACGGGGCGTGCGCCCGGAGTTCAATGGCCGAAGCGCCCCCGGCGCGGTGCCTCGGCCGGGAGTGGACCGGCGAGCCTTGATAATGCGGCGCCTGCCCCGAACTGCCGGGGCATCCCTCTTTTTGTGAATGACCCAGACCTCCCAATCCACACCATGAGCAAACAGACCCATTCCTTCCAGGCCGAAGTGGCGCAACTGCTGCACCTGGTCACGCATTCGCTGTACTCCAACCAGGAAATCTTCCTGCGCGAGCTGATCTCCAATGCGTCCGACGCCTGCGACAAGCTGCGTTTCGAGGCCCTGAACAACAACGCCCTGTACGAAGACGCGCCCCACCTCGAAGTGCGCGTGGCCTTCGACAAGGACGCCAAGACGCTCACCATCACCGACAACGGCATCGGCATGAGCCAGCAGGAGGCCATCGACCACCTGGGCACCATCGCCAAGAGCGGCACCAAGGACTTCATGGGCAAGCTCTCGGGCGACCAGAAGGCCACCGCGTCCGAACAGGGCCAGTTGATCGGGCAGTTCGGCGTGGGCTTTTATTCCGGCTTCATCGTGGCCGACAAGATCACCGTGGAATCGCGCCGGGCCGGCCTGCCCGCCGAGCAGGGCGTGCGCTGGATCAGCGGCGGCACGGGCGACTTCGAGGTCGAGACCATCACCCGCCCCGAGCGCGGCACCAGCATCATCCTGCACCTGCGCGACGACGCCGAAGAGTTCCTGAACGCCTGGAAGATCAAGTCCATCATCGGCAAGTATTCCGACCACATCAGCCTGCCTATCCTGATGGAAAAGGAAGAGTGGAAAGAGGGCGAGCTGATCAATCCCGGTGACGAAAACGGCGGCCGCCAGCCCGGCGGCATGGTCAAGACCGGCGAGTGGGAAACCGTCAACAAGGCCAGCGCCCTGTGGACCCGCCCCAAGAAGGACATCACCGAAGAGCAGTACCAGGACTTCTACAAGGCCATCAGCCACGACCACGAGAACCCGCTCACCTGGAGCCACAACCGCGTGGAGGGCAACACCGAATACACGCAGCTGCTGTACGTGCCCGCCAAGGCACCGTTCGACCTGTGGAACCGCGACAAGAAGGCCGGCGTGAAGCTGTACGTCAAGCGCGTGTTCATCATGGACGATGCCGAGGCGCTGATGCCCACCTACCTGCGCTTCGTGAAGGGCGTGATCGACTCCAGCGACCTGCCGCTCAACGTGAGCCGCGAGCTGCTGCAGGAAAGCCGCGACGTGCGCGCCATCCGCGAAGGCTCCACCAAGCGCGTGCTCGGCATGCTGGAAGACCTGGCCAAGCACGACAAGCACACCGCCGGTGAAGAAGGCGCCGACGGCGTGACCGATGTGGTGAGCGACGAGGACAAGGCCAAGGAAGGCAAGTACACGGCGTTCTATGCCGAATTCGGCGCCGTGCTCAAGGAAGGCCTGGGCGAGGACTTCGGCAACCGCGAGCGCCTGGCCAAGCTGCTGCGCTTCGCCTCCACGCAAAGCGATGCGGTCACCGTCTCGTTCGCCGACTACAAGGCGCGCATGAAGGAAGGCCAGGACGCCATCTACTACATCACCGCCGACACGCTGGCCGCCGCCAAGAACAGCCCGCAGCTCGAAGTCTTCAAGAAAAAGGGCATCGAGGTGTCCTGATGACCGACCGCGTGGACGAGTGGGCGCTGAACTACCTGCAGGACTTCGACGGCACGCCGCTGCAGTCCGTGGCCAAGGCGCGGTCGATCTGGGCAAGCTGCAGGACGAGGCCGAGAAGAAGGCCGCCGAGGAAGCCGCCGAGGCCTTCAAGCCGCTGCTGGCCAAGCTCAAGGAAGCCCTCAAGGACAAGGCCGACGACGTGCGCGCCACCACCCGCCTGGTCGATTCGCCCGCCTGCCTGGTCGTGCAGGACGACGGCATGAGCACCCAGCTGGCGCGCATGCTCAAGCAGGCCGGCCAGCAGGCGCCCGAGTCCAAGCCCGTGCTGGAGGTGAACCCCGATCACGCCCTGGTCAAGAAGCTGGACGGCAGCGTGCACTTCCACGACCTGGCGCACATCCTGTTCGACCAGGCGCTGCTGGCCGAAGGCGGCCTGCCCGAGGACCCCGCCGCCTATGTGAAGCGCGTGAACGCATTGCTGGCCTGATCGGCCTCCAGCGCATGATTCACTAGGGC
>NZ_BAAJYT010000324.1:0-3632 GCF_057541515.1 Acidovorax sp. KNOB132 | reverse complement strand
TCGTGAACAGCCTGCGGGGCTGGCTGGACGCCACGCTGCAGGCCTGAGTCGGCGGGGTCGGCGTCCAGGGGCCGTCGGTTCCAAATCCAGGAACCATTGCAATACGCTATTGGGAGCCTTTCAAAATGCTACCTCAGGTTTTGCACTTCATATTTGAGGTCGACCTTCGCTATCATGCACGCCCATCGTCTAAAAGGGAGTGCTAATGTTAATTGCAATGGGTGGTGTAATTAAACACAGAAAAATAACCACGCAAATATATCCAGGCATCGAGCATGGGCAGATGCTCAGCGTCAGCGGGATCGTTCTACATCAAACCAGCAGCAATTACACTGCCAAAACGCTGATGGCGTACGCGTTTAGGCCGTCAGGAACAGGAACCCACTTTTTAATTAATCCCGCAGGCCAGATATTTCAAACCGCACGAGTGGATAAAATATGCTGGCATATCGGTCGAATAAAATCTTATTGCATGCAGGTGCAAAAATGCGACGCAATCGATAAGAAAGAACTTGAAGCATTAAAATTGAAGTACACCGATAAGGATGAATATGATAAACAGGTGGATGCCTACGAACGAAAGAAAGCAGCCAAAGATCGCTATCCCACTAATTTCGATTCCATTGGCATAGAGGTGGTTGGAGCCCCTCTGAATCAATCTTACGGAAAGCCAACACATGCCCAAAATGAATCGTCAAAATGGTTGGTGGGAGAATTGATTTCGATGCTTAATTTGACTCGTGACCGAATTTATCCCCATGGTTTGATTGATCCCCGAAAGCAGGAAAGCGAAGGGCGATTGATTGGTTACTAGAGGCATCTCAATGAAGAATGTGTTAAAAATCACGTTTTCAGTATTCATCGCTCTAAGTATTTTTATCGGTACTTTTTTTGCATGGTGGTTAATGCCAATCTCCATGCAAGAACCTGAAATTATAAAAGTCATAGACCCCGAAATGAAAGACGAGGACGCTATTAGATTTTGCAATTCTTTCAACATGACGCCTAACGAATTCAGGGAATTCTGGAAAAACGCCAAACCCATTTTTCAATTTGAATCTCATGACTACTCTTTTGGTGCCTGCCACTTCAGGGCCATCGAAAATGGCAAGGAATATAAAATTGGAATTGGCGGTGTAGGAATCATTTCAAATACCAACGATGCCAGCGGAGATTCTTTGCGTTACTACGTGAAAAAAGGGGCGAAGTCCGATAGCGAGCTCATGCTGGAGGAAATGGGCAAAGAGAGCCCATCGAAGTGAGAAAGCGGTTTGTAGGATTTGCCCAGATGCGGGTAGGGCTCGTGAACAGCCTGCGGGGCTGGTTGTCCGCCACGCTGCAGGCTTGAAAGGTGTGAGCCGTGACCGCTGCACTCGCCAGAACACCCCTGCTCTGTGTTGCAAAAACTCGCAGTAACTGAGCTACGTTGGCGGCTTGCGCCTTGATCGGACGTGTTTCGGCGGTGCATCGGGAGGCACCGGATTCGTTCACACCTGCTGAGCCGGTGTCGCAGGCTCCAAGGACTCCGATGCCCGCGGCCATCGCTATATGCTACGTTTTTTGTAGCAATATGCCCTAGTGTTGATTGCGCTGGAGCCCTGTGGGGCTCAAAGCCGCTCTTTCACGTAGGACCCACGGTCCATGTCCACGATCTCCACGCTGAGCTGCACCATCACGCCCCCGGGCCGGGGCGTGAGACGGCGCAGCACGTCGGCCACGCGGCCGGCGAGGTCCTGCTTGGTCTCGGGCGAGCGGCCGGACAGCAGGCGCAGCTGCGCATGCACGAACGCGCGGTCGGCGGGGGCGGTGCCGATCTCGAAGCGGTCGGTGCGCAGGAAGCGGGACTTGAGGTCCGCCTCGTTCTGGATCTCGGGGCTCGCGGTGAGGGACTGGTTCAGTTCCGCCAGCATCTGGGCTTCGGGCAGACCGGCCAGGTTCTGGCTGTATTCGATGACGAGGTGGGGCATGGCGGTTCTCCTGCGGGGTGGGATGAAAGAAGGGGAAGGGGGCGGATGGGCTCAGCCCGGCACCGGGCCGGGCGGCGCCAGGTCCAGCACGCAGCCGTCGCCCAGCGCCTCGCGCCACACGCGCACGCGGCTGGCGGGCGGCTGCATGCCATCGAGCGCCTGGGCGATGAAGCGGCACAGGTTTTCCAGCGTGGGCGTGCCCAGGCCGGGCACCTCGTCCAGCCAGTGGTGGTCGAGCTGCTCGCGCACGGCGGCCAGGCGCTGGCGCAGGTGGCCCAGGTCGATGACCATGCCGGTGGCGGGATCGCGCGGGCCGGTGACGGCCACCTCCGCGTGGTAGGTGTGGCCGTGGATGCGGCGGCTGCCCTCGGCCTCGATCTCGCGCTGCAAGGTGTGCGCGGCATCGAAGAAAAAGCGCTGGTGGACGGTGAACTGCATGGTCGGCGAACGGGCGGGAACGGGGCGAAAAAAAATGGTACGGAACAGGGCTCAGCGGATGCCGGTGAGCTTGTGGGTCTGCAGGCTCAGGCGCCATGCGGGGCGCTCCAGGCAGGCGGCGATGCAGCGCCCGGTGTTGGCGGCCTGCTCCGGGCCGTCCATGGGCTGCAGGAAGCGGTGCGTGAACTGCGTCTGCGACTCCAGCGCGGCGAGGTCGAAGCCGGGCTGGGGCCACACCAGCTTGAGTTCCTGCCCGCTGCGCTGCACCCAGGGCGCGCCGGCCTTGGGGCTGATGCACAGCCAGTCGATGCCGGGCGGCGCGGCGACGGTGCCGTTGCTCTCCACGGCGATGCGAAAGCGCCGCGCGTGCAGGGCGTCGATGAAGTCCGGGTCCACCTGCAGCAGCGGCTCGCCGCCCGTCAGCACGACCAGGCGGTGCGCGGCGTCGTGCGTGGGCCACTGCGCGGCGATCACCTCGGCCAGCGCGTCTGCGGTGGCGAACTTGCCGCCCAGGGTGCCGTCGGTGCCCACGAAGTCGGTGTCGCAGAAGCGGCAGACGGCGCTGGCGCGGTCTTCCTCGCGGCCGCTCCAGAGGTTGCAGCCCGCGAAGCGGCAGAACACGGCGGGCGTGCCGGCTTGGCCGCCCTCGCCCTGCAGGGTGTAGAAGATTTCCTTGACGCTGTAGGTCATGCCAGGGCCTCCACGGCGGCGGGCGCCAGCTCGGCCAGCGCCTGCAGCAGGCGGTCCACGTCGGCCTCGGTGTGCGCGGCCGACAGGGCGATGCGCAGGCGCGCCGTGCCTTCGGGCACGGTGGGCGGGCGGATGGCGGGCACCCACAGGCCGCGCTGGCGCAGGCCTTCCATGGCGGCCAGGGCCTCGTCGTTGGCGCCGATCACCACGGCCTGCACGGCGGTGCGCGACTCGCCCAGTTGCCAGTGCGTGCCCTGCAGCCGCGGCGCGAGGCCGTCCCGCAGGCGCTGGACGAGGCGCGCGAGGTGCTCGCGGCGCGAATCCTCCGCCTCGATGAGCGTCAGGCTGGCCTGCAGCGCGCGCGCCAGCAGCGGCGGCGCGGCGGTGGCGAAGATGTAGCTGCGCGTCTTTTGCAGCAGCCATTCGATCAAGGCGTCGTCGCCCGCGACGAAGGCACCGGCCACGCCCGCGGCCTTGCCCAGCGTGGCCATGTACAGCACGCGCCGCGAGGCCTGCGCGCCGACCAGGCCCGCCTCG
>NZ_BAAJYT010000323.1:0-3677 GCF_057541515.1 Acidovorax sp. KNOB132 | reverse complement strand
CGGTCGCTGTCGGGCGGCAACATGCAAAAACTCATCCTGGGCCGGGCCCTGCTGCCGCCGGGCGACGGAACGCAGCCGGCCCCCCGCCTGATCGTGGCGCACCAGCCCACCTGGGGCCTGGACATCGGCGCGGTCACGTTCGTGCAGCGGCAACTGGTGGCTGCGCGCGATGCCGGCGCGGCCGTGCTGCTGATCTCCGACGACCTGGACGAGGTGCTGGCGCTGGGCGACCGCGTGGCGGTGATGCACGCCGGGCACCTGAGCGAAGCACGCCCCGCCGAGGGCTGGACGCGCGAGGCCATCGGCCTGGCCATGGCCGGGGCAGACCCCGGCGGGGCCCGCGGCAGCGCCGACGCCGCACCGGCCACCGTGGCGCCCGCGCCTGAAAGCGACACCCCATGAGACTGGAAAAACGCGAGCGCACTTCGGCGCTGGCCTATGTGGCGGCCCCGGTCGGCGCGGTGGCCTTCACCCTGCTGGTGAGCGCCCTGCTGGTGCTGTGGGCCGGCGCCCCCGTGGGGCGCACCTACGCGCTGCTGGCGCAGGGCGCGTTCGGCTCGGTGTTCGCGCTGACCGAGACCTTGACGCGCGCCACGCCGCTCATCCTGACGGGGCTGTCCGCGGCCGTGGCGTTCCGCGCGCGGCTCTTCAACATCGGCGCGGAGGGCCAGCTGTATGCCGGCGCGATCGCGGCGGTGGCGGTGGGCGGCATGCATGGCGGCGCCGGCCTGCAATGGCCCGTGCCGGTGCTGTTCCCGCTCATGATGCTGGCCGCCGCGCTGGCCGGGGCCGCCCTGCTGCTGGGGCCGGCGCTGATGAAGGCGCGGCTCGGCGTCGACGAGGTGGTGACCACGCTGCTGCTGAACTTCGTGATGCTGCTGCTGGTGTCCGCCCTGCTCGACGGTCCGATGAAAGACCCCCTCGCCCTCGGCTGGCCGCAAAGCGTGGCGCTGCAAGGCGAGCTGGAACTGTCGCGCCTGGTGCCGCAGACGCGGCTGCACACCGGCCTGCTGTGGGCCGTGGGGCTGGCCGTGCTGCTGTGGGCGCTGCTCACGCGCACGGTGCCGGGTTTCGAGATCCGCGCGGCGGGGGCCAATGCCCGCGCGGCGGCGTTCGCCGGCGTGCCGATCACGCGCACGGTGGTGCTGGTGGCCCTGCTCTCGGGCGGCCTGGCAGGCCTGGCAGGCGCCATCGAGGTGGCGGGCCGCACCAGCTACGTGACGCTGGACATGTCGCCAGGCTATGGCTACAGCGGCATCGTGATCGCCATGCTGGCGGGCCTGCACCCGCTGGGCGTGGTGGCCGCGGGCGTCTTCGTGGCGGGGGTGCTCGTGGGGGCGGACAGCATGAGCCGCGCGGTGGGCGTTCCCACCTACATCGCCGACGTGATCGTGGCGGCCTCACTGATCGCGGTGCTGGTGGCGGGGCTGCTCGCGCAGTACCGGGTGCGCTGGAAGTGATGCGGGAGCATGCCATGACCGGTTTCAAGCCGAATCGCGCCCATGCCCTAGTCATGATTGCCCTTGATGCTACCAAATCAATAGCAAATGCATGGAAGGGCTGGGCAGTATGACCGAGCTGATGGACATCCTGGCCAACCCGGCGTTCTGGATTGCCACGCTGCGGGTGGCCACGCCGCTCGTCCTGGGCACGCTGGGCGTGCTGCTGTGCGAGCGCGCAGGCGTTTTGAACCTGGGCATCGAGGGGATCATGGTCGCGGGCGCCTTCACGGGCTGGCTCACGGTGTATGCCGGCCATGGCCTGTGGACTGGCGTGCTGGTGGCCGCGCTCACCGGGGCGGCCTTCGGGCTGCTGCACGCCTGGCTGACCGTGGGGCTCGCGCTGTCGCAGCACGTGTCGGGGCTGGGCATCACGCTGCTGGCCACCTCGCTCAGCTACTACGGCTACCGCGTGGGCTTTCCGAAGGTGACCACGCCCCCCACGATCGAGCCGTTCGCGCCCATGGCCTGGCTGGGCATTCCCATCCTTTCGGCCCAGACACCGCTCACGCTGCTGGCCCTGCTGCTGGTGCCGCTGCTGGCCTGGGTGCTGCTGCGCACCCCGCTCGGGCTGGCGGTGCGCATGGTGGGCGAGAACCCCCAGGCGGCCGAGGGCCAGGGCATTCCGGTGGCGGCCACGCGCACCGCTTCGGTGGTGGCGGGCTCCGCGCTGATGGGGGTGGCGGGGGCGTTTCTCACGTTGTCGGCGTTCAATGCGTTCTTCTTCAACATGGTGAATGGGCGCGGCTGGATCTGCGTGGCGCTGGTGGTATTCGCCTCGTGGCGGCCCGGCAAGGCGCTGCTGGGCGCGCTGCTGTTCGCCTTTTTCGACGCGCTGCAGTTGCGGCTGCAGCAGGCGGGCGATGCGTGGCTGCCGTATCAGGTGTACCTGATGCTGCCCTACCTGCTGTCGATCCTGGCGCTGGTGCTGGTGGCCCGCAAGGCGGCGTATCCACAGGCGCTGATGAAGCCCTACCGCAAGGGCGAGCGGTAGCGAACCTTGGGCGACCGGACCTTGGCCCCCTCTCCTCTCCCATAACATCGGCGCATGCCGACGCCCCAGCCCCCGGACACCTTCGTCCCCATCGCCCCGGAGTCCCTGGCCACGCCGCGGCTGCGCCTTCGGCCCTGGACCGCCGCCGACCGCGCGCCCTTCGCCGCGATGAATGCCGACCCGGCGGTAATGGCGCACTTTTCCGCGCCGCTGGCCCGCGACGCCAGCGATGCCATGGCCGACCGGATCGAGGCGCTGATCGCGCAGCGCGGCTGGGGTTTCTGGGCCGCGGATTGCCTGCAGGGCGACAGCGGCCCGCGCTTCATGGGCTTTGTGGGCCTGCACACGCCCTCGGCCGAACTGCCCTTCGCGCCGTGCGTGGAGATCGGCTGGCGGCTCGCCCGGCCCTTCTGGGGCCAGGGCCTGGCCAGCGAGGCGGCGCGCCTGGCGCTGCGGGCAGGCTTCGAAGACTTGGGCCTGGCGGAGATCGTGTCATTCACCACCCTGGGCAACCAGCGCTCGCGCGCGGTGATGCAGCGCCTGGGCATGCGCGAAAGCCCCACCGAAGCGTTCGACCACCCGGCCGTGCCGGTGGGCCACCCGGTGCGGCCGCATTGCCTGTACCGGCTCGCCCGCACCAACTGGCACGCCGGCACGCATGGCGGCTGAAAGGCCCCGGCCTCCCATGGAACACCCCCTGCTGCCCGCCTGCCCCACCGCGGTGTGGCTGCCGCCCACGGTGCTGGAACGCTGGCAGCACCAGGGCACCGAAGCCGGCGTGACCTGCGTGCTGCCCGACGGGTGCCGCGACCTCATCGTGCAGATCGACGCCCACGGTGCCGTGCACTGGATGGTGTCGCATTTGCCGCAGCAGGCCTACGGCGTGCCCGCCCGCGCCGGCGAGGACTGGCTGGGCTTTTGGCTGCATCCCGGCGTGGGGGTGGATGCCGACGCGCTGCTGCAGTCGGTGCAGGCCATCGACCTGACCCGCGATCCGGCCGAGACCGCCGCCCGCGTGCACGCGTGCACGCGGCTCTAGCCGACTTCACGCGGTGCGACACGCGCGTGCAGGAGGCACTGGCCGCCCTCGCGCAGTCCCCGACCGTGGGGGCCGCCGCGCGGGCGCTGGGCGTGTCGGAACGCACGCTGGAGCGGCTGATGCGCACCGCGACCGGCGAGCCCCC
>NZ_BAAJYT010000322.1:0-3723 GCF_057541515.1 Acidovorax sp. KNOB132 | reverse complement strand
TCATCCCCCCCAACGATCACGGAGACAAACCATGACATCGCTGCCCACCCCCCTGCGCACTGGCGCTGCGCCCCGCCGTTCTCACCCGCCGCCGCGCACTGGCCTGGGGCGCTGCCGCGCTCGCGCTGCCCGGCCTGGCCAACGCGCAGCCGGGCGACAAGCCGCTGCGCGTGATCCTGCCGCTGTCGGCCGGCTCAGGCGCGGACGGCGCCATCCGCGCCATCAGCAACAGCCTGGCCAAGGCCCTGGGCCATCCGGTCGTGATCGAGAACCTGCCCGGCGCGGGCGGCATCACCGGCACGGCGCAGATCGTGCGGGCGCCGCGGGACGGGTCGGTGATCGGTGTCGTCTCGAACAACCACGTGGTGAACCCGGCCGTCTACAAGAACATTCCGTTCGATTCGCTGGCCGACATCACGCCCATCACCGTGCTGGGTGCCACGCCCTTCGTGCTGGTCGCCCATCCGTCGGTGCCGGCCAAGACCGTGCAGGAGCTGATCGCGTATGCCAGGGCCAAACCCGGCGTGCTGAACTACGGCTCGTCCGGCAACGGCACCATCCTGCACCTGGGAGCGGCGATGTTCGTGGACCAGGCGCAGGTGGACATCAAGCACATCCCGTACAGGGGCATGGGGCCGCTGATGAACGACATCCTGGGTGGACAGGTGCAGCTGGGTGTCGTGGCCGTGGCGCCGGCCGCGGCGCACATCAAGGCGGGCGCGCTGCGCGCGCTGGGCGTCACCACCGCCGTGCGCGTGCCCACGCTGCCCAGCGTGCCCACCATCGCCGAGCAGGGCCTGTCGGGCTTCGAGCTGGAAGGGTGGATCGCCCCCATCGGCCCCACGGGCCTGCCCAAGGCCGAGGTGGCGCGGCTGTACAACGGCTTCAAGGCCGCCATGGAGATGCCCGAGGCGCGCGAGGCCCTGCTGGCCCAGGGCTACGACATCAAGCTCACACCGCCCGAGCAGGCGGCGGCGTTCTTTCGCAGCGAGGCCGCACGCATGGCGCAGGTGGTGAAAAGCGCGAACGTGAAGGTGGACTGAAACGCAGCCGCCACGCACCGGCCTTCGCGCGGGCCGGCATGGCGCTCAGAAGGGGCCGCGCAGGCCCCGGTTCACGCGGTGCGTCGCGCCCCAGGCGCTGAAGCGACCTTGCGATGCGAATCGGGTCGCTCCGCCAGATCGATGCCGTTCGAATGCCTTCGGCGTTCACGCCCGCGCCCGCGTTCGGCGAGCGGCCGAGCCAGTCAACCTCCCTCGCGCCATCACGCCATCGCCGCCGTGTGACGGCAAGCCTGTCGCGGGGGCGCGCCCCCGTGGGCGACAGGCGTTTCATGTCGACGCCAAAGCCGGCCTCCAGCGGTGCCAGGCGCGCGGCACGCGGCCCCTGGCCCGCGGGTCGCTGCGCCGGCGACCTCTGGGTAAAGATTTTGCAAATGCGAGTCATTTTCAATTAGGCGCCATAGAATTGCGGGTTTTCCCGGGCGCCGCCCTGTGCGGTGGCTCGCTCCCTGTCCCCCATCCGGCCCCTTCCGTTCCCGCATGACCCGCCCTCCGGACCCTCGCCGCCGCGCCCGCTGGCTCAAGACCCTGCATGAATGGCACTGGGTGAGTTCCGCCATCTGCCTCGTCGGCATGCTGCTGTTCGCGGTGACCGGGTTCACGCTCAACCACGCCGGCCAGATCGAGGCCAAGCCCCGGGTCACCAGCCTGCGGGCGACCGTGCCCGCACCGGTACTCCAGGCTGTAGCGCCCCCCGTCGGGCAGGCCCGCGCACCCTGGCCGCCGGCCCTGCAGGATTGGGCGCGGGCGCAGTGGTCCGTCGACACGGCAGGGCGCGAGGCCGAGTGGTCTGCCGACGAGGTCTATGTCTCGCTGCCGCGCCCCGGCGGCGACGCCTGGATCCGCGTGGGCCTGGCGGATGGCGAGGCCGAGTACGAACGCACCGACCGGGGCTGGATCTCCTACTTCAACGACCTGCACAAGGGCCGCAACACGGGCGCGGCATGGAGCTGGTTCATCGACGCCTTCGCCGCCGCCTGCCTGGTGTTCTGCATCACGGGCCTGTTCATCCTGAAGATGCACGCCGGCAACCGGCCCTTCACGTGGCCGATGGTCGGCCTGGGCCTGGTGCTGCCGGCCCTGCTGGCGTTCCTGTTTATCCACTGAACCGAAAGAGGAAAAATGCCCATGAAAAAGCATTTGCAGCTGCGCTACACCGTGGCGATGGGGGCCTGCCTGGGCGCGCCCGCCTTCGCGGCCGGGCTCGGCGTGGGGATCGAGATCCCGCGCCTGGACGTGGCCGAGTACCACCGCCCGTACGTGGCCGTGTGGGTCGAGCGCGCCGATGCCACCGTGGCCTCCACCCTGGCCGTCTGGTACGACGTGAAGATGAAGGACGCCGAGGGCAGCAAGTGGCTCAAGGACATGCGACAGTGGTGGCGCCGCACGGGCCGCGAACTGTCGGTGCCGATCGACGGCGTGACCAGTCCCACGCGCCCTGCCGGCAAGCACCTGCTGCAGTTCACCGAAGGCGCCAACCCGCTCGCCCGGCTGCCCGCCGGCAACTACAAGCTGGTGGTGGAGGCCGCGCGCGAGGTCGGTGGCCGCGAGGTGGTGACCGTGCCTTTCGCCTGGCCCGCCGCCAAGGGCGAGCCCCTGCGGGCCAAGGGCACCACGGAGCTGGGCGAGATCACGCTCGAACTCAAGCCCTGACCCGGCAAGCCCTTCACCCCCCATTCCCATCCGTCCGGAGTTTCCGCATGCATTTCAAGACCCCATCGCGCCTCGCCGCTGCCTGCCTCGTCGCCCTCTGCGGCGCGTTCACCTCCGCGCAAGCCCACAACGTGTGGCTGCTGCCGTCCACCACCGTGCTGTCCAAGGCCGAATGGATCACGGTGGACGCCGCGGTGTCCAACGACCTGTTCTTCTTCAACCACTTCCCGCTGGGCCTGGAAAACCTCACCGTCACCGCCCCCGACGGCAGTGCCGTGGCGCCCGAGAACGCGCACAAGGGCAAGCTGCGCAGCGTGTTCGACCTGAACCTCACGCAGACCGGCACCTACCGCCTGGCCGTGCTGAACAACGGCCTGTTCGCCACCTACAAGGACAAGGCCGGCCAGCCCAGGCGCTGGCGCGGCACGGCGGATAAATTCGCGGCCGAGGTGCCTGCCGACGCGCAGGACCTCAAGGTCACGCAGTCGGCCGGGCGCATCGAAACCTACGTGACGGTGGGCAAGCCCAGCGCCGTGAAGGCCAGCGGCAAGGGGCTGGAGCTGGTGCCCGTGACGCACCCCAACGACCTGGTGAAGGGCGACAAGGCCACCTTCGCCTTCCACATCGACGGCAAGCCCGCCGCCGGGCTGGAGGTGGTGCTGGTGGCGGGTGCCACGCGCTACCGCGACAAGCAGGACGAGATCAAGGCCACCACCGATGCCAAGGGCGAGTTCAGCGTGACCTGGCCGCAGGCCGGCATGTACTGGGTCGATGCCGATGCCAGGGACGACAAGGTGTCGCTGCCCCAGGCCAAGGAACGCCGCCTGTCGTACGTGGGCACGTTGGAGGTACTGCCCTGACCCCGTCCGCCCCCGTGCGGGTGCGCTATGCGGGCGTGCCGCTGCAGGGCGGTGGCCGCAGCAGCGCCACCACCGAAGTGCTGCCGACGCGGCCAGCGGGCGGCGCGGCCCTGCCTTCGTTCGTGCCGGCCGGGTACGCCACGGCGCCG
>NZ_BAAJYT010000321.1:0-3727 GCF_057541515.1 Acidovorax sp. KNOB132 | reverse complement strand
CGTGATCGACCGGGTGCCGCGTGAGCTGGAGGCCCGGCAGGTGGAGATGCTGCAGTTCCTGGCCGCCCAACTGGTCGAACGGCTGGAATCGCGCCGCGCCGCATTGCCGGATGCGCCGGCACGGCAGGCCCCGCCGCAGTAGCCCGTCCGCCGCATTCCGCCCGGCCACCGGACCGTGATCCGCCTTTGATCCGCCTTTGATCCGCCAGCCGGCGGAGGAGGGGGCGGGGCGCGGGTGGTGTCGGATTGCGCCTACGCCGGCCGGCCCGGCCTTCCGACGCACCGCTCTGCGGTGCGGGCGCCCAATGGCAGCCCCAGACGACGGGTCTGTTTTTGGAGGGTTTCCCCATGTTTTCCAACCCGGCTGTTCCCTCGCCGCTGCGTTTCGGCGAAAGCGTCCCCTCCGCCCAGATGGGGGAATTCGGCGGCTTCGGCCTCCAGTGGCAACAAGGCGATGGCGCCATCGACGGAGACGGCCAGCAGGCCTTCCGCTCTGCCGCATCCGAATACCAATACGGCGACAGCTGCCGCTTCGAAACCCAGGCCCAAGGCTGAAGCCAGGGGGGCGACAACGCAAGCGCGATTCGCGTGTAGCGGGTGGTTGATTCTTCCCTGACGCTACTGCCGGAAAGCGGTTTTCACTGGTTATGGATGGCCTGCCCGGAGGGACTCGAACCCCCGACCTATTGCTTAGAAGGCAATTGCTCTATCCGGTTGAGCTACGGGCAGACGGAAAAAGAAAAAGACGCGGGGCCTGCAGGCCCTGCAGCATGGACTGGACGCCGTGTGGCACATCGGGACGATGGCAGGCGGGTCCGTGCGAGGCGTGAATGATACCTGCCTGCCGGGGCCTCCCCGGTCTTTTTGGCCCCTGGCGTTTTGCGGCAACCGGGGGCTTGCGGGTATAACGCAAGGGCAGGCGCCCATCGGGTGCGCCCGCTCCCCCATCACCCCATGCCGCACAGCCTCTCACTCATCAACACCATTGCCGCGGCGCTGGGCCTGGCGCTCGTGCTGGGCTTCATCGCGACCCGGATCCGCCTGCCGGCCCTGGTGGGCTATCTGCTCGCGGGGGTGGTGATCGGCCCCTTCACGCCGGGGTTCGTGGCCGATGGCGAAATGGCCAGCCAGCTGGCGGAGATCGGGGTGATGCTGCTGATGTTTGGCGTGGGGCTGCATTTTTCGCTGGGCGACCTGCTGGCGGTGCGCAAGATCGCCGTGCCCGGGGCGCTGGTGCAGATGGCGGTGGCCACGCTGCTGGGCATGGGCCTGGCGCTGTGGTGGGGCTGGGGCCTGGGTGGGGCGCTGGTGTTCGGCCTGGCGCTGTCGGTGGCCAGCACCGTGGTGCTCTTGCGGGCGCTGGAGACGCTGGGCATCCTGGATTCGTACACCGGCCGCATTGCCGTCGGCTGGCTGGTGGTGGAGGACCTGGCCATGGTGCTGGTCCTGGTGCTGCTGCCGCCGCTGGCGCAGTGGCTGAACGGCACCGCCGGTGCGGGCAGCACGGGCGAGCTGTGGAAGGCGTTGGGCTGGACCATCGCGCAGGTGGGCGGCTTCGTCGCGCTGATGCTGGTGGTGGGGCGGCGGGTTTTCCCTTGGATCCTCTGGCAGGTGGCGCGCACCGGCTCGCGCGAGCTGTTCACGCTGTGCGTGGTGGCGGCGGCGGTGGGCATCGCCTTCGGCTCCGCCGCACTCTTCGGCGTGTCGTTCGCGCTGGGGGCGTTCTTCGCCGGCATGGTGATGCGCGAGTCGGAGTTCAGCCACCGCGCCGCCCAGGAGTCGCTGCCGCTGCGCGATGCGTTCGCGGTGCTGTTCTTCGTTTCCGTGGGCATGCTGTTCAACCCCTGGGTGCTGGTGGAGCGCCCCTTCCAGGTGCTGGCCGTGGTGGCCATCATCATCCTGGGCAAGACGCTCGCGGCGGCCGCACTGGTGCTGGCCTTCCGCTACCCGCTGAACACGGCGCTCACCGTGTCGGCCAGCCTGGCGCAGATCGGCGAGTTCTCTTTCATCCTGGTGGGCCTGGGCGCGTCGCTGGGGCTGCTGCCGCCGGAAGGGGCCAGCCTGGTGCTGGCCGGTGCGCTCATCTCGATCGCGGTCAACCCGCTGCTGTTCCATGCCATCGCCCCGCTGCAGGAGTGGCTGCGCGCCCGCTCGGCCCTGGCGCGCCGGCTGGAGCAGCGCGACGACCCGCTGGCGGAGCTACCCCTGAGCACGCACCGCCGGTACCTCGCGCGCCAGGTGGTGCTGGTCGGCTACGGCCGCGTGGGGCGGCGCATCGCGGCGGCGCTGTCGGAGAGCGACATTCCCTTCGTCGTGGCCGAGCAGAACCGCGACCTGGTGGAGATGCTGCGCAACGGCGGCATGGCGGCGGTCTACGGCGACGCGGTGGAGCCGGCCGTGCTGATCCAGGCGCACATCGCCCGGGCGCACATGCTGGTGATCGCCACGCCGAACACGCTGGACGTGCGCCAGATCATCGCGACGGCTCGCACGCTCAACCCGGAGATCGAAACCGTGGTCCGCAGCCACAACGAGGCCGAGGCCCGGCTGCTGGAGCAGGAAGAGGGCGTGGCCAAGGTGTTCCTCGGCGAGGAGGCGCTGGCCGCGGCGATGACCACGCATGTGCTGGGCCGCGCCGGCGAGCGCCAGGCCGAGGCGACGGCGCCGGGCGCGCTGGAGGAGCGGCACGCTTCGGTTTGAGCCGAATCGGGCTCCACGGCATGATTGACTAGGGCATATTGCTACTATTTTTGTAGCAATCTGCAGGGGCCTTGGCGCGCCTCATCCCGTCTTTCCGTCTGCCCGTCTGTCCGTCAGGTCGTCAGGTCGTCTGCAGGCTGGCCGGCGCCGTGGCGCTGGCCCCGTGCCTGTCTTGCCCCGGCTTCAGTCGGCCTCTTCGAACACCAGCGACGGCGTGGCCATGACCCGGGCCGTGTCGCCCAGCGCCGGGATCAGGTGGTTGGCGAAGTAGCTGTTCTGCGTGTCGGGCTCCAGCGCGGCGACGGCCAGGTTGGCAAGGGGTTGGTTCAGCGGCACGTAGTAGCTGCCTTCGGGCACGTCGATGGCGGTTCGCACGGTGGTCACGCGCACGCGGGTGATGTCCTGCTGGCCGGCGATGGCGCCGCGCACGTCCTGGCGAACGCCTTCCTCGCGGCCGGTTTCCTGGTAGCTGTCGCTCAGGAGCGAACCCGGCTCGGCCACGCGCATGACCTGCAGCCCGAGCAGCTTGAGCCGCTCGGCCGCCTGGCCCGCCGTAGGCGAGAGCCAGTAGCCGCAAGGGCGGGGGCGCGAGGCGACGGTGCGCAATTCGAGCGACGAATTCCAGTCCACGCGCACGGTGCGGTCCGCGCCCGTCGCGGGGTCGAGCATGACGAGGTCGCGCTGCGTGGCGGTCGGCCCCGCCTCGATGGCGACCTGGCCGCGGCAGGCCTGCGCCGCGGTGTCGCGCACCACGAACGAACGCACCTGCTCCAGGTTGCCGGCCCGCTCGGCCGTGCTGCGCAGCGCGCTGGACAGCGCGGTCACCTGGGCATGCACGCGGCGCTGGATGTCCAGCCGCCCGATGCCCACGCCGCGCGTCTCCACCAGCAGGCTGACCGCGTTCTTGAGGCCGTTCACGTTGCGGCCCGTGTCGGGTTGCGTGCCGCCCATCGACACGCGGCGGTCCTGCGGGTCGGTGGAGGTGGTGTAGTACCACTCGCTGGTCAGGCCCTGGCCCTGCAGCGCG
>NZ_BAAJYT010000320.1:0-3727 GCF_057541515.1 Acidovorax sp. KNOB132 | reverse complement strand
ACCGCGGTGTACGACGACCTGGACAAGGGCGCCGGCGCCGACGTGGCCCGCATCATCGCGGCCAACGCCGGCCCGGGCTACAAGCCCACGCTGGCCGCCGCGCCGGCCAAGGGCACGTCGCAGGTCGCCATGGCGCCGGCCACGACCGCGTCGCACTGACCCTGCGGGCCGCCCCGGCGGCGCCTCGCCCCCCAAGACAGACCCGCTGCGCACCGCCGCAGCGGGCCAGCCGTAGAACCACTCCCACAACACGCTGACCCATGTCTTCCCCCAACACCCCTGCGCCCCAGGCGCCGCCGCCCCTCGAAGGCAGCGCGCGCATGTGGGGCACGCTGGCCCTCTCGGCCGCGACGTTCATGAACGTGCTGGACACGTCCATCGCCAACGTGTCCCTGCCCGCCATCGCGGGCGACCTGGGCGTGAGCCCCACGCAAGGCACCTGGGTCATCACCAGCTTCGCGGTGGCCAATGCCATCGCGGTGCCGCTGACGGGCTGGCTGTCGCAGCGCTTCGGGCAGGTGCGCCTGTTCGTGGCCAGCGTGACGCTGTTCGTGCTCGCCTCGCTGCTGTGCGGCATCGCACCCAACATGGCCACGCTGATCGCCTTCCGCGCGCTGCAGGGCTTCGTGGCCGGGCCGATGATTCCGCTGTCGCAGTCGCTGCTGCTGTCCAGCTACCCCAAGGCGCTGGCCGGGCTGGCGATGGCGATGTGGTCGATGACCACGCTCGTCGCGCCGGTGATGGGGCCGCTCCTGGGCGGCTGGATCACCGACAACATGAGCTGGCCGTGGATCTTCTACATCAACGTGCCGGTGGGCATCATGGCCGTGCTGGTCACCTGGAGCATCTTCCACAAGCGCGAATCCGAGCGGCGGGCGCTGCCCATCGACTCCATCGGCCTGGCGCTGCTGGTGATCTGGGTCGCTGCCATGCAGGTGATGCTGGACATCGGCAAGGAGCACGACTGGTTCGCCTCGCCCTGGGTGGTGGCGTGCGGCGTGGTGGCGGTGGTGGGTTTCGCCGCCTTCATGATCTGGGAGCGCGGCGAGCCGCACCCGGTGGTGGACCTCACGCTGTTCCGCATCCGCAACTTCTGGGCCGGCGCGCTGGCCACGTCGGTGGGCTACGGCCTGTTCTTCGGCAACGTGGTGCTGCTGCCGCTGTGGCTGCAGCAGTACATGGGCTACACCGCCACGCAGGCCGGCGAGGTGCTGGCGCCGGTGGGGCTGCTGGCGCTGGTGCTCTCGCCCGTGGTGGGCAAGAACATCGCCAAGGTGGACCCGCGGCGCTTCGCCACCTTCGCGTTCCTGGTGTTCGCGCTGGTGCTGTGGATGCGCTCGCGGTTCACCACCCAGGCCGACCTGACCACGATCATGGTGCCCACGATCATCCAGGGCATCGCCATGGCGTTCTTCTTCATCCCGCTGGTGACGATCACGCTGTCGGAGATCGCACCCGCGCGCATTCCGTCGGCCTCGGGGCTGTCGAACTTCATGCGCATCACGGCGGGGGCTATCGGCACCTCGGTCTCGACCACGCTGTGGGAGCGGCGCGCCACGCTGCACCATGCCCAGCTCACCGAAGGGCTGCAGCAGGGCGGCGTGGCCGTCACGCAGACGCTGCAGGGGCTGCAGGCGGGCGGCCTCACGCCCGAGCAGGCGCTGGCGCAGGTGGAGCGCATGGTGAACCAGCAGGCCTTCATGCTGGCCGCCAACGACATCTTCTATGCGTCGGCCGTGCTGTTCCTGCTGCTGATTCCGCTGGTCTGGCTGGCCCACCCGGTGCGTCCCAGCGCCGGCAGCGCGGACGCCGCGGCCGGCGCGCACTGAGGCCGGGGGGCCGGGGCGACTGTTGCGCCAAGGCCTCACTCCGGGGCATGCGCGCGGGCACCAAGGCGCCTGCGCAGGCCATGTCATCACGGGTTCATCCGGGATTTCTACAAACGCGGGGCTGCCACCGGCATCCGCCGGCCGCCGGCCCCTGCGTCAAAAAATCCAGATCACCCATGACCCGCCCCTCTGCCCCTGCCCCCAACACCTTCCGCCGTGCGCGGATGCCACTGGCCATCGCCCTGGCCCTTCCCTCCCTCCTGCTGGCGGGCTGCGGCGGCTCCGGCGACGGCACGCCCGCCGCCGAACAGGGCCGCTGGACCACCGGCGACCTGCACACCCACACGGTGCAATCGGACGATTCGCGCACGACGCAGACGCTCGACTTCCTGCTCGGCAAGGCCTTCACCACCTACCGCCTGGACTGGATGGCGGTGACCAACCACCTGCGCTCGTCCAAGTACGACAACGCGGCCAACCTGCTGCCCGCGCCCAAGGCCTTCGCCTATGGCATGGAGGCCTATGAGATCCCGCGCATCCAGGCGCTGCAGGCCTCCGGCAACTACGCCGGCAAGCTGATCTTCTCGGGGTTCGAGTGGGACATGCCCACGCACGACCACATCGGCGTGGGCCTCTTCGAGGGGGCCAGCGGCAGCCTGAAGCCCTCCGCCAGCGGGGCCAAGGAGTTCCAGTACCTGTTCACCACGGGCGCCGAATCGCTCTTCGACGCGGCGGACGTGGCCCGCTGGAAGGCCCAGTACCCGCAGCGCTTCAACCAGACGGCCGACGACGCGCTCAAGGCCATCGCCTGGCTGAAGGCGAAGTACCCCGACACCAGCTACGCCCTGATCAACCACCCTTCGCGCAACCCCGGCAAGTATTCGATCGCCGATCTGCGCCAGATGAACGACCTGGCGCCCAGGATCGTGTTCGCCATCGAAGGCATGGTGGGCAACCAGCTCGAACCCGATCGCGGCGGCTACACCTCGGCCTACATCGACGCCAACCAAGCCAACCGCACCTACGGCGGCACCGACGCCATCGTGGCGAAACTGGGCGGGGTGTGGGACGCGCTGCTGGGCGAGGGCCGCCGCATCTGGAACATCGCCGACTCCGACTCGCACTTCGAGATCGACTCGAACAACAACAGCAGCGGCTACTACCCGGGCGAATACGCCAAGAACCACGTCTGGCAGGCCAGCAAGGCGGAGGGGGGCATCGGCGGCCTGGTCGACAGCCTGCGCGCGGGCCGCAGCTTCGGCGTTTTCGGCGACCTCATCAACGCGCTGGACTTCAACGTGTACGCCCTGAGCGGCAAGGGCACCATGGGCCAGGAGATCAAGGCCTCGGCCGGCGAGAGCGTGACGGTGCGCATCCGCTTCAAGAGCCCGCCGGTCAACAACTACCAGCGCCCGGTGGCCAGCGGCAACCTGGGCAACATGACGCCCAAGGTGGACCACATCGATCTCATCGCGGGCGACGTGGGCGAGCGCGCGCAGCCCGGCTCGGCCGCCTACCAGCAGGCCACCAACCCGACCACCCGCGTGCTGCGCCGGTTCACGGCCGCCGACTGGACGCAGGACGGCGAGGGCTACTACACCATGGAGATTCCGCTCACCATCGCCAAGAACCAGTATTTGCGCCTGCGCGGCACGAACCTGGGCGAGAACGTGGCCGGCCTCACCGCGAACGGCGAGCCGCTGGCGGACCAGGCGGTGACCACGTCCGACCCGGCCCAGCGCCACGACCAGATCAACGACCGCAACTACGGCAACCTCTGGTTCTATTCCAACCCGATCTTCGTGTCGGTGCGCTGAAGGCCGGGCGCGGCGGGGCGCCTGGCGCCTGCGGATGGCCGGGGCAGATTGCTATTTATTTAATAGCACAATGCCCTAGAA